>JAADDM010000020.1 GCA_013153955.1 Gammaproteobacteria bacterium
TTGCGGTGCGCATAATGTCTTTCCTGTATTCATTGATGGCAATATCATAACTGAAAAGATTTTTTTTTCATATAAACATAGGCTAATAAGGCGCTTCGTGTTTTTATAATTTTGTCGCTAAGCTTATAATTTTTAACTGAAAAGAGGGGAGGTCAGGTTGTGGGTGTTAAGCAATCATAAATTGTAATAAGTGGTTATAAAAAACTTTAAGTAGGCAATTAACGTCAGTTTAGGGGATAATTCAGAGGATATTTAAGGGTCTCGTGCCCTTTTTACCGCCCTGCTAAAGCATATTTCGTACATCATTCTTGATGTCGATTAAGTTTCAAAAGGGTTGTGGCTAGTAAGCCACAGAGTCCTAATTGTATAATTACGCATTGAGGAGTCTGTGTTTTATTGGCTGGTTGATTTTAGGCACGGACAGTATTTTTGATAAAAAGGGGAATCCAACTGATGGATACTACAGCAAAGCCACAATATGATGATGGCGTGGTTAAGTATTTGACAGTGGGCGCGGTCGTTTTCTTAGTGCTAGGTACTTTAATGGGTACTTATGCAGCTTCGGAATTAGCGTGGCCAATGTTAAATTTTGATATTGCGGAAATCACTTTTGCACGATTACGAGTTATTCATACGAATACCGTTATCTTTGCATTCGGTGGAATGACGCTTATGGCGACAGCTTACTACACGGTTCAGCGAACCAATGGCGTAAAGTTGTGGAGTAATAGTTTGGCTTGGTGGACATCTATCTTGTTCACGATAGGGCTATTAGCAACCGTTGTTTCATTAGCATTAGGAATGAATACAAGTAAAGAATACCATGAGCAAGAGTGGCCTTTGGCGATTGCGATTGCACTGGTTTGGACGCTTTATACGTTCAACTTTATTATGACGATTGCATCGCGTAATAAAGAGACGCACTCACACGTTTACGTTTCTAACTGGTTCTTTATGGGAATGATGATTGCCATTACGTACCTATATGTTGTTAACGGTTTAGCGATTCCAGTTTCACTGTTCCGTTCATACTCGATGTTTGCGGGTGTTCAGGATGCGATGATTCAGTGGTGGTGGGGGCATAATGCAGTAGGTTTCTTCCTAACGGCTGGGTTCCTTGCGATCATGTACTACTTCGTACCTAAGCAAGCGCAGCGTCCAATTTACTCATACCGTTTATCGGTAATCCACTTCTGGGCATTAATGTTTGGTTATGTATGGTTAGGGGCTCACCACCTTCAGTACACAGCACTTCCAGACTGGACGGGTTCACTGGGTGCAGCGATCTCTCTAGCGATGATTATCCCTTCATGGGGGGGAGCACTTAACGGAATGCTAACGCTTTCTGGTGCTTGGGATAGATTGCGTACCGATTATATCTTACGTTTCTTAATCATCTCATTAGCGTTCTATGCAATGTCTACTTTCGAAGGGCCTGTTATGGCTGCGAAAACGGTCAATGCACTGTCTCACTACACGGATTGGACAGTTGGTCACGTTCACTCTGGTGCGTTAGGTTGGGTAGCGATGGTTTCTATCGGTGCGATCTATCACATGGTGATGAAGATGTGGAACACTGAGATGTACTCTATGCAGTTAATTAACTTCCATTTCTGGTTAGCAACGATTGGGACGGTGTTCTATATCGTAGCGATGTGGGTATCAGGAATTATGCAGGGTCTAATGTGGAGAGCGTACGATGAATATGGAACGCTTGCCTATACCTTTGCAGAGTCAGTTTCTGCGATGCACCCTTACTACGCAATGCGTGCGTTTGGTGGGCTATTGTTTTTCACAGGTGCGGTTGTCATGCTATATAACGTCGTTATGACAATTCGTATGGCGAATGCAAAAGCAGCAGCAAATACAGAAACAGCACACGCTTAAAGTAGTAGCTGAGTTAAGTGGCAAGTCATTGCCGCTTAAATTGAAATTATGAGTTGAGGAGCACAAACTCATGTCAGATGATCAAAAACCAAAAAATATCCAGGAAATGTTTGAGCGTAATATTTTTGCGCTATTCATCGCTACAGCGCTCGCTGTGTCGATTGCTGGAATTGTAGAAATCGTACCGTTATTTCACCTGAAGTCTGCAGTAGACTATACGGAGAAAACAGATAAGTACGGAAATGTTAAAAATGAAAAGTTTCCAGAGTTAGTTTGGGAACGTACTTTCACGGAAGATGCCGATGGGAAACTTGTTTCTGAGAAAGCATTATATAAAGAAGACAAGCACGGCAAATGGGTTGTGGCTGATTGGAAAGCGGGTGATGGGGTTCGTCCTTATACGCCACTTGAGTTAGCAGGTCGTGATTTATATATCCGTGAAGGGTGTCATATTTGTCACTCACAAATGATTCGTCCGTTCCGTGATGAGCGTGAGCGTTATGGCCACTTCTCTCTTGCAACCGAGTCTATGTATGATCACCCAATGTTATGGGGATCAAAACGTACTGGACCGGATATTGCACGTTTAGGCGGTAAATACTCTGATGAATGGCACGTATTGCACTTATTGCGTCCGCAAGACATGGTTCCTGAGTCGGTTATGCCTGCTTACCCATGGTTAGCTGATTCACTTGCTTCTGAAGATTTCTTCGGAACTGAGCGTGATATGCAAAAGCGCCTTTCTGTCATGCGCACACTGGGTGTGCCGTACACAGATGCTGAAATTGAAAATGCAAACAAAGCGATTGAAGGCTATACACAGATGGATGCCATGATTGCTTATTTGCAGGTTCTAGGCACGATGGTTAAGTTGGATGATTCAACGGACTATCGTCAGTAATTATGAGTGTTATGGAAGAGTATCTAAGCACAGACTGGGCGTCAATGACGACCCAGGACTGGGCTGGACTAATCGTAACCGTATTGGTGTTTTTCGGAATGTTAATTACGTTCTCACTGGCTTTAAGACCCAGTAAGCGTAAAGAGATGGAAGCACAAAAATACAAAATTTTGGATGACGATTAATCGTTATTTTGAGGAGAGATAAATATGGCAAATCATAATCCATGGCCAGATGAAGGTAATACTGGTCATATTTGGGATGAAGATCTTCGCGAATTAGATAACCCGCCACCGCTGTGGTGGATGTTGTCGTTCTACGCGGGTTTCTTAATTATTATTTTTTATACGCTATATTACCCGACGATTCCGTTGACGAATAGTATGGGTGAAAAGACAGAAGGGCTTGCTGGATGGACCGCTGTTAATGAGTATGAAGAAGACTTTAAAGTATTGAAAGACTGGCGAGTGGCTAAGTTTGCGGATAAGGAAGAGAAGCTTGCAGCAATGTCTGTGGCCGATATTCTAAAAGACGATGAGCTTAAATCTTATGCTGTTGCAACGTCTAAAATGTTATTTGGTGACTACTGTGCAGCATGTCACGGAGCAGGTGGAGCGGGCAACCCTTCATTCCCTGTTTTAGCGGATGATGATTGGCTTTGGGGCGGCAAAATCGCTCAGATCGAAGCCTCTATCAAAAATGGTCGCATGGGTAACATGCCAGCTAAAGGGATGATGGGGAATCTATCAGACGAAGAGATTGACAGTGTCACGGATTATGTCATTGCACTTTCTGAAGGAACGGCAGGCGACGATGCTTATAAAGCGGGTAAAGCCGTTTATACTAAAGGTATGTGTCTAGCGTGTCACGGTCCTGCTGGTAAGCCTCTTGCCCCTGCTGGAGCAGCAAACCTAACGGATCAAATCTGGCGCTTCAGTGGCGACAGAGATGACATTCGTTCTGTGATTGCACATGGTGTAAATGTTAAGAAGAATGGAGAGTATGTTGCTGGTACGCGTAAAGCAGTCATGCCTTCTTTCAAAGAGCGTCTACCGAATGCAGATGTAAATGTTAAGCGATTAGCGGTTTACATCCACGCACTAGGTGGCGGACAATAATTTAATGCGTTGGCATTAAAAGATTGGCTGAAGAAGGGGAGCATAAGTTCTCCTTCTTTGTTTTGAAGATATACAAACTTGATGTAAATCAAGTGTTAAGGAGTTTGTTATGAATGATTTAAATAATGATTTCGTACTTTGGATCTCTATTGGTGCTTTGGTGTTAACCATTGTTTCTGGTCTTGCTTTTGCCTATAAAACCGCTAGAGGGATGGAAGGGCTTGAGAAGAATGAGTCTAAAGACGATTAGAGAAAATTGTTATCTCTAAACAAAAGTGGGTCTAACAGTGTTAGGCCTATTTTTGTTTATAGAGTTCAATAAAAACATTTGCTTATGCCTGTAAAAGTTTTTTTTATACACTTTGTATTACCAACATACTTAACAATGGAATTGATCAATGTCTGACTCGAAAAAAGAGCTCTACCGAGATAATGGCCAAACAGGTTCATTATTGGATCAAATGGATACAAGTAATAAAAACTTAGAGAGCATAGGGGTTGAAATTCTACCCGTGCATACTGGAGGGACCGTACACGCAAAACGCATTAAAGGTACGTTCAGAACCGTTAAGTGGGTGATTGCATTTGCGTGGCTTGCTTTTTTTCTTGCTCCTTATTTACGATGGGACGGTCATCAGGCACTCCTCTTTGATTTGGGAAATCGCCAATTTCATATCTTTGGCCTGACCATTCTGCCACAAGATATTTGGATTCTTGCGCTTATCCTACTGTTCTTTTCGTTACTACTTGCCGCCTCTACTGCGATTGCGGGCCGATTATGGTGTGGGTATGCGTGTTTTCAAACCGTCTGGACAGATGTGTTTACCTGGATTGAAGAGAAGATAGAGGGCCAGCCCAACAAGCGTATTAAGCTAGAAGATGCGCCTATGAGCATGAGCAAGTTCATCATGAAGCTTAAAAAACATACCATTTGGGGGCTGATTGGATTTATGACCGCCTTCAGTTTTGTCGCTTTCTTTACCGATGCGCTCGATTTATGGGTACGTTTGTTTAGGTTTGAATGGAGCTCAACAGAAACCATTGTTATCGTTTCTCTGGGTGCGGCAAGTTACTTTTTTGCAGGTATTTTGCGTGAACAAACCTGTATTGGATTTTGTCCTTATGCGCGTATTCAAGGGGCGATGATTGATACTCAGACGATCTTGCCGACCTATGATGTTGATCGTGGTGAACCTAGAGGTCGAATGAAGCGCGTTAAACCCGGTGAAGAAGCCCCGGATTTAGGGGACTGTATTGACTGTAATTTATGTGTTGCTGTGTGCCCGACCGGAGTAGATATACGACTCGGTCAGCAGTTTGGATGTATTACCTGTGGTATCTGTATTGATGCGTGTGATTCGGTCATGGAAAAAATTAAAAAACCTAAGGGTTTAATTCGATACGCCTCGCTTTCTGAATTTGCAGGTGAAAAATTACCGCCTGTTTACAAGCGGCCACGCGTGATTGTCTATGCAGGGATTATGCTGTTTGCCGCGATAGGGCTGCTTTATGGCTTGATGACGATGTCACCGATTGATGTTAAAGCCCTGCATGAGCGTTCGCCGCTTTACGTACAAATGAGTGACGGAAATATTCAGAACAAGTGGACGATCAAGGTTGTAAATAAAACCAATGAGATCATGAGAGCAGAAATTACGGTACAAGGGCCAGAGGGCTTAACCTTTATTGCAGACAAAGTGATTACCATTCCCTCGGGAAATGTCGGCGCAACCACGTTATTGGTTAAAATTCCTAAAAAGAACCTCACACAAACGAATACCCCAGTGGTTATTCGGGTTATTAATATTAATAACCCCACTATTTCGGATGACTATAAGAGTATGTTTATAGGGCCGAGAATTAAGTAATTGTTCACCCTTGCACGGGGTCATTAGCCTGCTAAATTAGCTCCCAGTGCGTATACTATAAGAATGAAAGAGGAAAGCCCTTTAGTGGGCTTTTTTCGTCTTTGCTTAGGAGATAAAAATGTCAGATGTAAAAAAAGATACTCGTGATTGGAGTGTTGCTTGGAAAAACCCCTTTGTTGTTGGTTGGTTTGTTATTTTAATTGTTGTTTTGTCGGTTAACTTTTTTATGGTCAGCATGGCGATTGTGACGAACCCCGGTTTAGTGATTGAAGATTTTTACGATAAAGGTAAAAATATGGACAAAATCCTTGCCGAGCGTAAGCGGATGGAAGAGATGGGATGGCAGTTAGAAATAGACATGCCTATTTTGTCTGAAGGGTCAGCAAAAACAGTGGCTATTAAGGTGTTAGATTTAGAGGGTAAGCCTTTTGATGTTGATTCTGCGGTGCTCTACTATTATCGTCCTTCAGATCGAAAATTGGATGGTGAGCAGGTACTGTCTGCAACCGAAGGCACTGGAAACTATGCCGCTGATTTATTGCTTAATACCAAAGGTAAGTGGCAAATTGTGATAGAAATTAAAAAAGGTGACCTAACGTACAATATGGGCCGTGCAATCATGGTTAAAGATCCTGAATAATGAGTAGTAGTTGCTTCCATTGCGGACAGGCCATTCCAGATGGCGATTTGGTTTTAAAACAGATTAATGAATCAGAACAGAAGTTCTGTTGTCATGGCTGTGCATCGGTATGTGAAGTGATTCATGAAGCAGGGATGGAAAGTTTTTACCAAAGAACCCCGGATGGCGAACAGCTTTCGCCACCGCCTGCACCCAATAAAGACATTGAATTTTTTGATTACGATGAGGTGCAGTCACAATATGTTACCGATCTGAACCATCGTCGTGAAATTACCCTCATGTCGGAAGCGATTCATTGTGCTGCCTGTGTCTGGTTAATCGAGCATACACTTGCCAAAATGGAAGGCATCATCGTTGCCTCCGTTAACTTTACCAATAAGCAGATTAAGTTGAAGTGGGACAATGATAAAATCAAATTATCGAATATTATTAAGTGCCTCAACGCCATAGGCTATGATGCCACGCCGTACGATGCTTCAAACAGTGAAGCTGCTTTTAAAAAAGCCAATAGAGACCTTCTCTACCGTCTAGGATTTGCAGGTTTTGCCATGATGAATGTCATGTGGTTTTCCATTGCATTATATAGTGGCGCTGATCAGGACTCAGAGTTTAGAGGCTATTTTCATTGGCTAGAACTCATCGTCGCAACGCTTACGCTTGCCTACTCTGGTCAGCCTTTTTTAAAAGGTGCTTATACCTCGATTAAGGCAAGAACCGTGGGTATGGATGTCTCGATCTCACTCGGAATTCTGACAACCTATTTTTACTCCTTTTGGGTAACCGTGCAACCGAATCATATTGGGGATGTCTATTTTGATACTCTCATCGACTTCATGTTCTTGTTACTGATTGGACGTTATTTAGAGGCAATCTCTAAAAACAAAGCGATTGATGCCTCAAGAAGACTGATGGATTTACAGCCTAAGGTTGCACGTCTTCTCAAGGCCGGAGAGGAGCAGATTGTTCCCGTTAGAACCTTAGTGAAAGGGGCTGAAATTATCGTTAAACCTGGTGAGCAGTTTCCCGTTGATGGCATTGTTAAAGCAGGTGAAAGTACCGTTAATGAGTCGATGCTCAGTGGTGAATCAAGAGAGGTTCTCAAGTCACCCGGTGCACGGGTGGCAGCAGGCACATTAAATGTGGATGGCCGTTTAACCGTCACGGTGAATGCGATCTTACAAGATACCCAGTTAGGGCGCATTGTCGAGATGGTAGAAGAAGCGCAGGGCTCTAAAGCGCCTATTCAATGTACCGCGGACAAAATTATGCCCTGGTTTGTGACCACGACTCTAACGTTAGCGGCAGCGAGTCTGGTCTTTTGGTATTTTAATGCCGGCATTGAGTTTGCCATTATGACGGCAACGGCCGTGCTGATTATTACCTGTCCTTGTGCATTTGGTCTTGCAACACCGATGGCCATTGCTGTGGCATCAGGGGTCTCTGCCCGTCACGGTATTTTGATCAAAAATGGGACGGTTCTTGAGATATTGCACTCTATTGACCACTTTGTATTTGATAAAACGGGCACGCTGACCAAAGGCCAAATGAAATTGGTTGATTACCATTTTGAGTCGTTTGTTGACGAAGCACAGCTGCTCCTTGAAGTTGGCTCTATTGAACAGCATTCAGAGCACGCACTAGGCAAAGCGATTGCAGAGAATATTAAAGCCCGTTACCACCTAAATTACACCGACTGGTTAGAGATTGAGCAGTTTAGAGCTTTTCCCGGTCAGGGCGTGATCGGGCTACACGAGGGAGTTCAAATTCAAATCGGAACAGCTAAGTGGCTGGATGATTTGGATATTGAGATTCCAATACTCTTTATGAGTCTAGCAGAAAGCAAGGCAGAACAGGCCTGTACTGCGGTGTGGATTGCAAGAGAGGGCGAATGCATTGGTGTGCTTTTCTTAGAGGATGAAATTCGGCCTGAAGCGGTAGAATTAATTAAGCGTCTCAAAGAGAAGGGCAAGCGTGTCACCTTGTTAAGTGGCGATTTAACGGTTGTTGCAAACCGAGTAGCGGAACAGTTAGGGGGGATGGATGTGATTGCAGAAGTGCTGCCGGAAGATAAAAATCGCGTAATAAAAGACTTACAGAAACAAGGTCAGACTGTTGCGATGGTGGGAGATGGAGTCAATGATGCGCCGGCATTGGTGCGCTCAGATGTCGGCATCGCGCTAGGATCTGGTACAGATGTGTCTATGGACAGCGCGGATATTATTTTAATCAACAATAATTTGCTCTCAGTGGATACTGCAATCGAATTATCCAGTAGAACCCTTAAAACCATCAAGCAAAATATCGCCAGCTCGATTGCCTATAACGTGATTATGGTTCCGTTAGCCATGGCGGGGGTGTTAACCCCGCTTATTGCCGCCATTACCATGCCTTTAAGCAGTTTAGTGGTGATTGGTAATGCAGCACGCATTAGAACCTTTTTTAGCCGAAAGGCGATTGCTAAACGTCAACAGGGAGACTCATAATGGATGTGGTTTATGGATTAATACCGATGATGTTAATATTCGGTTTTCTAGTGGTTGTGGTATTTATCTGGATGGCGAAGTCAGGTCAGTTTGACGATTTAGATGGTGCGGCGAATAGAATCTTTATGGAAGATGAGTATCCTGAAGAGACTCAAAAAATAGCGCCGACTGATCCCTCTGATAAGAAGGTCGCCAATTCTGAAGTGACGAAGGGTTAATAGAGTGGCTTAGGGTTTTAAGCTTGCCTTTATTAAATCGATTAAACCCATTATCCTTCCGGCCATAGAGTACATAAATTTTGGCCAAAAAAAAGCACCCAGCCGGGTGCTTTTTTTATGTCTATCCAATAAGCGTCTAATTTAACCTAGTGATCAGGTTAAATAGGCTTAATATCGGTGTACTGTAGTGCTTCAGGACCTTCTTCATCAATAATCATCTCTAAGCCTAGCTTATCGAAAAACCAGTGAGGCAGGCCGTCTGACTGAACTTCTTTGCGATCAGGCTCTCCAAAGCGCATTTTAATCGCGCGCTCTGTTAAGTGGTTTCTTGGTACGAGGGTGACACTGGTAAACTTTTTGTTTAGTAATTTGGCAACTTCGGCATGGTAAAGCTCTATTTCACGCCCGCCAGCAGTGGTCACAGTAATCTTTTTACCCAGCTCATAAGCCGCATCTAGCTCATCATCCGTTAGATCCAGTTTTAAAGCCAGAGCCGATTTGATTGAACCAATGTAGATAACAGGGAAATAGGCTTCTATTGACTTATTACGCTCATCCAAATCAGAAAATAGCTTAACTTCAACATCCTTGCCATAAAGCGCCATCGCGTCTGCAAGAGTCGATTGGTTGATGGTCAAACCAAGTGCCGTTAATTTACCCGAGGGTTCAAAATGTGCATTCCAAGGTAGGTGGGATGGATCGATTGACTCACGTTGGGGCTGGATGACAATCACCAAGACTAAGCCAATAATCGAGCCAATTAAGACCAGCCAAAACATAGGCAGTGGACGTTTTTTCTTTTTAAGGCGTTGGTTCATTTTTGGGTCTCTTCTGTCGCAGAGGGGATCGTATCGGGCATCATTGCATTGGCTGTCTCATCACGGGGTATAAACTGCTCGATAGAGGGATCAATAATACCTTTTCCTGCATCATAAACTGAGATGCCAGTCTGTAAAAACATAATCAACATCGTTACAAATACCACCACTGCAGAGAGGAACATGGTGATCTTTTCATGAATAGGGGTCGAGCTGCCGTTGGTTGAGAAGTCATTCATCATTAAGCCGCCACCGATTAAATCGCCAATAACAGATGAGAGCACCATAATCACAATGGCAACGATATAGGAGGCGATGAGCACACGACCTCTGCGCCATGCTAAGAGCCAGTTTGCAGCGACAAACCAACTTTCTTTTTGAGCTGCCAGCTGTTTACTTTTGAATAAAATATAGCTCAGTACCATGATTGAAATAAGCGGGACGAGTATAAAGTAGTAGGGGCTACCGTGACCTAGTTCTAAAGCAACTTGTGAGATCGCTAAGTGCGTTAAGATTACATTTAAGTTAAATATATGGTGCGGCATTTTTGCAGCGGATTGCTCTTGTTCGGTTACTTGATATTGCATGTAAAGTCTCTTTCTAAATTAAAACTGTTGAATATAGGAGGTTAAAAATTGTGAAACCTTGTGTGCTTCTTGGTTCAGGTCTATATAAAGGGAGTCAGCTTGGCCTGCCAAGGTGTCAGTCTCTGCCATTTTTTCAAGCTGAGCTGATAGGGTTGGTAGCAAAATAGCCCCGATATTGGCAGAACTGCCTTTGAGCGTATGTGTGTTGAGTTGCACGACGGCCGCCTTGTTCTGAGCGATTCCCTGTTTTATGTTGGTTAGAATTCCCGGGGTTGTATTGAGGTAGACTTGTAAAATTTCAATCAGATCATCCCCTATCACCTCTTTAAGCATCTCTAGGGTGTCTGTATCAACAGCTGGGATCATTATGCGTCCTTTAAAGGTCGTTAGGCGGGCTAAAATATGCAGGGTAAATTTATATTTTATGGTTATTTAGCCAAGCAGTAAACTCAACGGCTGGCATCGGTTTTCCAAACTTAAAACCTTGAAATATATCACAATTTGTTCCCTGAAAAAAGGCGACTTGCTCATCCAGTTCAATCCCTTCGGCAACCACTTCTAGATTTAGACTATCTGCCATGGCAAGAATGGTTTTTGCAATGGCTCTGCCCTCTTTGGTCTTTAAGTTGAGAATAAAAGAGCGGTCTATTTTAATTGTGTCTATTGGAAAGCTATGCAGGTAAGAGAGAGACGAGTAGCCCGTGCCAAAGTCATCAATAGAGAGGGCCACGCCTAAGGCTTTTAAGCCATTTAGTATACTGATATTGGTTTCAGCATCACTCATGGCAAGGCTCTCGGTAATTTCTAGATCAATAAATTTAGCGGGTAGACTGCTTTGGCTGATAATCTGTTGAACATCTTCCATCAAGTTGGACTGTGTAAATTGACGACCCGATAAGTTCACCCCAATACGCATTTGAGTGTGGCCCTGTTGATGCCATTTTTCGGCTTCTTTAACCGCGCATTCGAGGACATACTTACCAATTTGAATAATGAGTCCGGTACTCTCGGCAAGCGGGATAAAGACCACGGGAGAGATAATTCCTTGCTGCGGATGTCGCCAGCGGACGAGCGCTTCTGCACCGGTTGGCTGTAATGTTTCGGTATCCACTTGGGGTTGGTAGAATACCTCGATCTCGCCTCTGTTAAGGGCGCGTCGTAGGTCATTTTCAAGGGTCAGTAGGTTCTGTACCTCAGAGTTCATGTTGGCGTGGTACAGAACAAATTGATTGCCGCCTTGCGACTTAGCCGTCGAGCGGGCGATATTGGCATGTGTTAATAGTTCTTCCGCCGTCGTAGCATCTTCAGGTGATACGGAAACGCCCATACTGTAGCTCACAAATAACTCTTGGTTATTGAGAACAAAAGGGGCATTTAAATCATGTGATAAGCGTCCCAGTAACAAGTTGAGCTCGTGGGCATCGTGTAAGTTCTGAATAAGGATAGCAAACTCATCGCTGCCAAGTCTGGCTGCATAGTCAGCCTCTCTAATGACCCTAGACAGCCGTTGAGCAAGTGATAAGAGGAGGTTATCTCCTAAATCTTGCCCAAGATTACTGTTAATCAGCTTAAAGCGATCTATGTCAAAAATCACCACCGCGCAGAGCGTTTTAGAGGGCTGTTGTTGAATAAATTCCTTAACCTTTGAGCTAAAGCTTTTTCGATTGGGGAGGTCTGTGAGCGTGTCGTGTTGCGATTGGTAGTGAATTAAGGACTCGGCTTTGTGTAAACGTGTGATGTCCTGAGCGGATCCCGTAATTTTATCGACCGCGCCTGATTTAGTGAATGAGACTTCACCCAAACACTCAATATGCTTTAAATGGCCCTCGGGGTTCAAAATTCTAAAGCTAATCTCAATGTGGGCTTGCCCTTGATTGGCTTCAGAAATCGCTTGGTTGATCAGCGGAAGGTCTTTTGGCAATACATTGCTTAGAAACTGCTCTAAACTGATCCCTGGTTGCTTTGGAATACAAAATTGTGAAAAGGCCGATTCAGAACCCGATACCTCATTGCTGGTAGCATCCCACTCCCAATAGCCGAGCTTGGCCAGTTTTTGGGCGTACTGAAGCTGGGCTTGGCTGCCTCTTAGTTGTTCCTCTATTTCAGCGGTTCGAAGGGCGTATTTAACCCGTTGATTCAATAGTCCCCAGTTGATCGGCTTGGTGATGAAGTCCGTTGCACCGGCATCAAAAGCTTGGTCTATTGCCGCAATATTATCTAAGGCCGTAAGCATTAAAATAGGAATAGCACGGCTTTGTTCATAGCTTCGAATGGCTTTAATCGCCTCATAACCATCCATGGTTGGCATGACGGCATCCATTAAAATCATAGCGGGTTTATGGGACATATAGAGCGACACCCCAATCTGTCCATTTTCGGCTTCAACAGTACGATAGCCAGACTTAGCCAGTACTTTGGCTAGGGTCAGGCGAGTGACGACATCGTCTTCAACGATAAGGATGAGCGGGGCTTTGTCTGGCTGGGGGGTCATGGACGTTAAGTACCGGGTAGAGTAGAGCTTCAGTTTATCGGGTTGTGGAGTAAATACAAATAAATTTTGTTACTGGTTGCTGATAACATTAAGTCAATCCAGATTTTATCCGCTTGGTATCACGGTTGGCTGTTTACCCCTCTAGCCAGAAAGTGACGGGGCCATCATTGGTTAATGTAACCTGCATGTCTGCACCAAAGCGTCCCGTCTCTACCGGAGTAGAGGGTTGTTTACAGAGGTCAACAAATATGTCAAACAATCCGCGCGCCATTTCAGGGGCGGCACTGCTCGAAAAACTAGGTCTAAGCCCTTTGTGTGTGGTTGCAGCTAAGGTAAATTGCGGGACAAGTAGCAGGGCGCCTTCTGCTTGTTGAATATTCAAATTCATTTTACCGTCATGATCTGAAAAACAGCGATAGTGGAGGAGTTTGTGAACCATTTTTTCAATCTTTTCCGTCGAGTCATTAGGCTGGAAGGCGGTGAGTACAACCAGTCCGGTCTGAATCTTTCCAATGAGTTGGCTGTCTACAACGACTTGAGCGTGTGTAACTCTTTGAATGAGACAGATCATGCGAT
>JAADDM010000191.1 GCA_013153955.1 Gammaproteobacteria bacterium
CGCACAATCCGCAGTGGTTTGGAATCCGGGGTCAGAGATCGTGAAAGACTTTAGTGATATTGATAACGCTGCTTGGCCAGCATTTGTTTGTGTCGAATCCGGTAATGTATTTGATAACCGTGTCACGATTAAGGCGGGCGAACAGCACGCCTTACACATGAAGCTCTCAAGCATATAAAATCAAATTCAATTTCGCATTAAAATAGTTCATTAATGCTACGAATTATGGATAATACTCTCTGTTGATAAGAGGTATTTAAGTCAACTTTATCTCAACAAATCCCCTCTCTTTTACTGCATTATCTTTGCATTTTAGGGGCTTATTTAGTGTGCGGCCATAGTTAAACTGGATATAACTGCCCCCTCCTAAGGGGCTATTCTGGGTTCGAGTCCTGGTGGCTGTACCAATTTACGATATTCTCCCGTCTAATGCGGGTTTTTTTATGCCTGTAATTCAGTAAAGGTTCTATATCAAAGGCTATGCTTTCTCTAGAATTGTGTAGGAAGGTCTTAAATTTTCATATTTTCTATGCGTCAATAGCTTTTAGCCAATCAAGGCTTTTCAACTATTAGGAGCTATAAATCATGAAAAACTACACACCACTAACCATGCACAACGGTACTCCCTCAATCAGATTAATCAGAATAAATGACGTTGTAAACCTGACTGCTATTTCAAAGGCACATATCTACACGCTGGCAAGACAGGGTAAGTTTCCCAAAGCAAGAAAGCAGGGAGTGAACACGAGCGTTTGGCTTGAGTCTGAAGTGTTGGATTGGATTTATGAGCGTTTAGGCTTAAGTTCTACGATGAGTGCAACAGAATGAGCAGGCCTGGTTGTTTTAAATGATTCATTTTTTACATTAACACTAGGTATAAAAAAGCCCGTTAACCATTGCTAAACGCAAGGCTAACGGGCTTTTTTGGCCAAATATCTATTAAGTTATTTGGGTTAAGATTACGCCATAAGCTGGTTTTTAAGCTTATTCAGTGCTTGTTGCTCTACTTGGCGAATTCGCTCCATAGAGACACCGTGCTCTTCTGAGAGCGCTTTTAGGCCGACCTTATCATCTGTTAACCAGCGTTTTTGTAAGATATCTTGGCTACGTGCATCTAGTGTCGCAAGGGCATTTCTCATGCGAGTCATCTCAAAATCCGCTTGATCCTGTTGCACCAGTGCCATCTCAGGGTCGGCATCTTGGCTAATTAAGATGGGAAACGTAGTGTTCTCATCGTCGTCAGCACTCATGTCAACCGGTAGATCTTTTCCGTATAGACGCATCTCCATTTCGAGTACATCTTTACGAGTTACCCCTAGCTCTTCCGCGACACGGTCAGCATCTTGATCACCAAACCACTCAAGTGATTTTTTAGAGCTACGCAGCTTAAAGAACAGTTTGCGCTGGGCTTTGGTTGTGGCTGTTTTAACAATACGCCAGTTTTTAATCACGAACTCGTTGATTTCAGCGCGAATCCAATGAACTGCAAAGGTCATTAAGCGTACTTTTTCTTCAGGGTTGAAGCGTTTAACCGCTTTCATTAATCCTATGTTGCCTTCCTGAATAATATCACCTAGCGCAAGGCCGTAGCCATTGAAACTACGAGCAATCGGAACGACATAGCGTAATGAGGATAGAATTAATTGGCGGGCTGCCTCTACATCTTTTTGGTAGTAAAATTTTTCTGCAAGCGCACGCTCTTCTTCAGCGGTTAATTGCTGAATATTTTTGATGGTTTGAAAATAGCTTTCTAGGTTTTTTCCCGGCACTAAATCAAAACCTGCTTGTGCTAAAACGGGTGCTGCTGTTGTGTTTTTCATTATCTCTTTCATGTTTGAACCTCCTAAAAGATGATCTATATTCTTTTATTTTAGCACTCTTTGCAGGGGAGTGCTAATAAAAAAATCAGTTTGTTTATTTGACTTTTTTGAAGGTGATTTTATCTTTTAAACAGTTGTTTTTATTGTTCTTTTAAAGGGAGAAGGTAAACGTAAAAAAGCCCGTGTTTGGCGCTTGGCAAAGCGTCAAACACGGGCTTTTAGGCAATGGTGTTGCAGGTGTTCTTTGAGCGTGATACGCAGAGGTCTTGGTTTGAAAGCAGTGACCTCGTTAAGCGTGAGTCTCGATTATGCGTTTTCTGTTAACTGACCTGTTTCATGCATCATTTCTAGCCAAGCATCTCGTAGCTCGGTCAGAATTTCGATTGAGCTGTCTAGGTAGAATGAATCTTTTTCAAAAACCGCTTCCTGAATACTTTGATCGGCATAACGATAAAGCTCTTCAAGGTCAAATGCCAAAGGCGTTTCTTGGGTTAACGCTAAGCGGTCACGTAAGGCATCTAAGATCGTTGTCATGCGTCCAAGGTGAAACCCTTTCTCGACGAGTGCTTGGCTTTGGTGGCACACTTTTGCCATATTGCCTTTATCAACCGCGCCTTGTAGAAGGAGTAGGATGGTTTTTTTAGGGTTTTCTTTTAGGCGATCTTCAGTTTCTTGGTTTCGTTGGTACTCTTCAAGAATCGGTGCTTTTACATCTGCTGCTGCCGTATTGTTTAAAGTCATGTGAGTTTCCCCTGTGCATTTAGCATATATGTTTGTGTGTTTAGCGAACTTTAAATGGCTGATTCTATTAACTGAGTCATAAACATTAAAGTTTCTCTTTTACTGGACGTAAAGCATAAGCCATGCCACTTTTAGATCGGATAATTTGACGGTAAGGATTTTTTGTCTAAATATAAGGGGGGGTTATTGGGTAATATCTTTTATTAACAAATACTTAGGTGTTAAGCAGCGCTGGTTTTAGGAGTGTTTTGTGGGGAGGTTTACTGGCCCGGTATTAAGCCAGTAAGACCTGTTACGTTGTGTGTAACAGGTGAGGAGGGGGTCTTAAAATGTAATTTTGACAGCTGCAACAACTTGGTTAGCTTTATTAATCGCTTCTTCAATGGTATCGGCTCGTGCAATGGCCACACCCATTCTACGGCGACCATCAATTTCAGGTTTACCAAATAGACGGATTTGGGTATCTGGTATTGAGAGTGCCTCTGTCAAGTTAGAGAAGGCGGTCTGTGTCGAAGTGCCTGTTGGCAAAATAACGCTAGAAGCTGAGGGGCCGTGAGATTTAATGTTTGGAATGGGTAATCCCAAAATAGCCCGGGCATGTAGTGCAAACTCTGACAGGTCTTGTGACATTAAAGTGACTAGGCCTGTATCGTGTGGGCGAGGAGAGACTTCACTAAAATAGACGTTGTCGCCTTTAATAAAGAGCTCTACGCCAAATAAACCTCGTCCTGTCTCTCCGCATAAATTATCGGTAACTTTGCGTGCAATCTCTTGAGAGCGCGCTAAGGCCGCTGGACTCATTGCACAAGGCTGCCAAGATTGGCGGTAGTCGCCATCTTCTTGATGGTGACCAATGGGTTCGCAAAAGCTAATGCCCTGTTCGTGACGGATGGTGAGCAGGGTAATCTCATAATCAAAGTCGACAAAGCCTTCAATGATGACTCGGCCTTTACCTGCGCGGCCACCTTCTTGGGCATACTGCCAAGCATGGTCAATGTCATCAGCGCTTTTAATCACGCTTTGGCCCTTGCCTGATGAGCTCATAATGGGCTTGACCACGCACGGCATACCAATCTTTTTAATGGCAGCTTCAAAGTCTGGCTTTGTGTCTACAAACTCATAAGGAGAAGTTGGAATGTCTAAGGTTTCTGCCGCCAGGCGTCGAATGCCTTCACGGTTCATTGTCAGTTGTGTGGCGCGAGCAGTTGGTATTATTTTGACACCCTCTGCTTCAAGTTCGGCCAAAGTATCGGTTGCAATGGCTTCAATCTCAGGCACAACTAAGTGAGGTTTTTCCTGTTCAATAATTTTTCTTAGGGCTTCGCCATCTAGCATGTCTACGACATAGCTTCGGTCTGCAACCTGCATGGCAGGGGCATTTGGGTAGCGATCGGCTGCGATGACTTCTACGCCTAATCGCTGTAGTTCAATGGCAACTTCTTTGCCTAATTCTCCCGCGCCACAGAGTAGTACGCGTGTTGCTGTAGGTGAAAATGGGGTACCGATGCTAAACATGGCATCTCCTTTGCTTAAAGGTAGTTAAGAATTTAAAGGGTCAAGGTATCGGCCGCTTAAATAAGAACTTGAGTCATTAAGGATAAATACTTTAATGAACAGGGTTTAACCAGAAGACTCGCTGAAATTGCCCCACATTATACGGCATTTACAACGTGAAAAAATCTTCGCTAAAGTGAGCGACTGGTTAAGTCTCCTAAGAAAGGTATGAGGTTAGTAAGATGTTAGAGCTAAGTAATGAAGTTAAATCACAGGTTAAAACAGCCACTTCTCCTGAAGTAGAGCGTTTTATGCAGTCGGATCGTTCAAGAACTCAACAGATGATTGAGAGAGCGCCACATGCAGCCGAAGGGTTTAGCGTTAAAAAAATACTCAAAGCACTGCAAGACCGTTTTTCTCATACTGGGGACATTCCACACGAAATTGAAGATATGATCGAAGCGCAAGTTGAGATGCGTACGCGTGAGTTATTTCGTCAAGCAAACTACGATGCTTTAACGCACCTACCTAATCGTGCTTACTTTAATGCTACGTTAGAGCAGTTGGTGACAAAAGCAAAAGAGACTGACGGACAGTTTACCCTGTTGTTTTTAGATTTAGATGGCTTTAAAAAAGTGAACGATACCTTGGGTCATCACTCAGGAGATGAGTTGTTAAGGAATGTGAGTGCGCGCTTAATCTCTGCGGTTCGTGAAGGTGATATTGTGAGTCGCTTGGGGGGCGATGAGTTTGTTGTCTTGCTGGCAGGCTTATCTGACAGAGAGATGACGGAGAGTATTTGTGAACGCATTATTACAGAGGTGAGTCGTGATTATTGGATTAACCAGACGGATGTGAATATCTCAACCAGTATTGGTGTAGCGCGTTATCCATTAGATGCAAAAACGTCCGCAGAGCTGGTCGAAAACTCAGATAAAGCGCTTTATGTTTCAAAGCAGAGCGGACGTAGTACCTACCGTTTTTATGATGAGATTAGTGTACAAAGTCCCTCTGAAGAGGGGAGTGTCGTTCAGCGTTTAGAGGTGGCTGTTCAAGCGGGAGAGGTTCATGCCTGTTTTGAACCACAAATTGATTTAGCGAGCCAGAAAATCATTGGCTCAAGTGTGACAGCCGTTTGGATGGATTCGAGCCTTGATGATCCTTATTTAACGGGTTGGCTGGATGCGCTTAACCAGAGTCGTTGTAATCAATCCGTTGGGACTTGGTTAATTGATTCAGGTCTGTATTACCTGCAGCAATGGCAAGCTGTGAATGCCGAGCTAATGGTCTCTATTCCCATGATTGATGCCATCTTGCAGAAGCCTAACCTTGTTCATTTTATGAATCAACGCACCGCCTCATATCATGTCAGCCCTTCACAAATTCAGTTAGAGTTTTCTTTGCAAGTGGTTATGGAAGGCGCATATCAAGAGACTATTAATGCACTCAGCCTAGCGGGTTACCAAATTACGGTGACAGAGATTGGTAAAGTACCATTAGATTTAGCGCACCTTAGCCAGATTAGTATTCAAGAGATTAAATTAGATGGCGCTTGGTTGCAGGCGGCAATGATTTCAGAGCATGGGCAAAGATGGGTCAAAGCCATTATTCAAATGGCAAAAGCATTAGATGTCTGTGTGATTGCAACAGCTGTTGAAACGACTGAGCAAGCTAACGAGTTACAAGAGATGGGGTGTTTAATTGCCCAAGGATCGGCATGGTCTCAACCGCTTGATGTTGCACATTTTTACCAAGCATTAATGGCAGAGCTGCCAGTATTCCACTAAAAACAGAACTTTAAGATTGGCCTAGTTGGGTATAAGGGGTAGGATACCTTTAATCAGACGTATTTTTGTCTGGTGAACGGGTTGGTTCAAAACATGCTTGTCTTTTTATTAACTGGGCGAGTGTGTATTATGGGTCGCTTAAACCTCTTTGTCTGTTTAGAAAATCTTAAGGAAAGTTCATTATGTTTGGAAAATCAAAAAAGTTGATTCAATGCTTAACGTCTGAAAATGCTGAATTAACAGATGTAATGAATGCCATTAACCGCTCTCTGGCAGTGATTGAGTTTGATTTAGATGGGAACATATTAAAAGCCAACGATAACTTTTTAAATGCCTTGGGGTATTCTGCATCGGAGCTGGCAGGAAAAAATCATAGCCTGTTTGTTGAGCCAAGCTATAAAGACTCAATGGAATACAAAAGATTCTGGCAGACCTTGGCGCAAGGTGATTTTTTCTCAGGGCGTTTTTTAAGAATCGGTAAAGACGGACGTGAAGTTTGGATTGAAGCCACTTATAACCCAATCAAAGACAAAAATGGCATGCCCTACAAAGTGGTCAAATTTGCCTCTGACATTACACTGCAAGCGGAGTATGAGCTAGAGTCAGAGGCTAAGTTGATGGCTATTGACAAGAGCTACGCTGTTATTGAGTTTAAAACAGACGGGACAGTGTTACAGGCGAATGAAAATTTTGCCACTGCACTAGGCTACGGCATGTCAGACTTAGTGGGTAAACACCACAGTGTTTTTGTCGAACAAAGCTACGCTTTATCACCAGAATATAAACAGTTTTGGGCAGAGCTGTCTGAAGGGAAAGATCAAGTCGGAACGTTTAAGCGTATTGGTCAATCAGGCCAGGAAGTTTGGATTCAGGCCGCCTATATTCCAGTCGCTTATGAAGGTAAAAAGCCTCATAAAGTGATTAAAATTGCATCAGATATTACCGCGCAGAAACAGCATGAAGAGAACTTGTCTCGAATGGTGAAAGAGGCAGGTAGTGTGCTTCAGGCAATGTCAGAAGGCGACTTAACCAAATTGGTTCAGGGTCAATATCAAGGTGAGTTAGATGGCTTAAAGCAGCACTTAAATGAGAGTGTTAACAACCTATCTAAAGCGATGATTGAAATTACCCAATCCGTTAACTCCGTTTCAACGGGCGCACAAGAGGTTTCAAGCGCCTCTGATCACCTATCAGAGCGCACTCAAGAGACAGCTCAGTCCATTGTTCAAACCATGACTGCGATGAAAGCGACTCAAACGCAAGTTCAGTCCACGCGGAGTAAGGTGCAAGAAGCAAGAGTTACTTCAGATGAACAGCAAAAACTGATCGATTCAGGAACGGATCTAATGGGAGTTTCTCTCTCAGCCATGGAGCAGATTAAAAACTCATCTGAAGAGATTACCAATATTGTCTCTTTAATTGACGGCATTGCGTTTCAAACAAATTTATTAGCCCTTAATGCCGCCGTTGAGGCCGCAAGAGCTGGCGAGCATGGTAGAGGGTTTGCCGTGGTTGCTGGTGAGGTACGTAATCTAGCGGGTAAGTCGGCCGATGCTGCTAAAGATATTAAAAGTCTTATTAGTCAAGCGGTAGAGCAGTCTCAAACGGGCGTAGAAGTGGTTGGTAAACTCTCTGATAATTTAGGTCATATTCGTGAAAAATCAGATGATGTGAGTCGTATAATTGATTCGGTAGGCGAGCTTGCAGAGCTACAGTCTGCCAGTATCGGTAGTATTGGCAGCGAAATCTCCAATATTGACAGCTCAACACAAGAGAACGCAAGCTTTGTCGAAGAGAGTTCAGAAACAGCCAAAAAGTTAGCCAAGCTATCACAGGGAGTCATTGATATTTTGACCCAGTTTAAATTGAATCGCTAAGCCTGTTCACCAGCCAAAGCTCTTTAATGTCATTTTTCCAACAGCCCGCAAATGCGGGCTGTTGAGGTTAAAGGCGCCGGTTATTTTAAGTTAACTTCAATGCGAATTTTTATCTAAAGTGATGAAGAGTCCTCAAAATCTAAATTAGGTCTGTTGATGAATGAAATAACACTTAAAACGCTTTGGGTAAGCCTCTTTCTGAGCGTGCTTCTTTGGTCTGGTCTTGCACCTAAAGATACCTTTACTTGGGCGTTAGAAGTGGCACCAGCCATTATTGGATTTATCATACTTGTGGTGACCTACTCACGGTTTAGATTAACGCCGCTTCTGTATGTGCTTATCCTTATTCACAGTATTATCTTAATGGTCGGTGGTCACTATACCTATGCCGAAGTACCGCTATTTGATACGCTTCAAACCCTGTTTGATCAATCGCGTAATAATTATGACAAGCTCGGCCATCTTGCGCAGGGATTTGTGCCCGCTATGATTGCGAGAGAGCTGATCATTCGCAAACAGATTATTAACGGAACAGTTTGGCAGAACTTTTTTATTGTCATGTTCTGCCTAGGCTTTAGCGCCTTCTATGAATTGATTGAATGGTGGACAGCACTCTTATCAGGAGAGGGGGCGGAAGCCTTTCTCGGTACACAGGGGTATGTGTGGGATACTCAGTCAGATATGATGTTTGCATTGGTAGGAGCAGTGCTGGCTTTGATGAGCCTTTCCAGATGGCATAACCATCAATTAAATTCCCTACGTTAAGCAGCAACACTATTTATTTTCAGCATAAAACGGTATAACCTTATCAGAGACTTATTTATGTGGGTTACCCTATCCATATTGTTGGTTCATCGAGATAAAAATAGTAGTTAGATAATGGCGATAGAGGTAACAAAATGATCAATATAATTTTATGCGGAGGATCAGGCACGCGCCTTTGGCCTTTGAGCCGCACGATGCTGCCTAAGCAGTTTGTACGCCTGTTTGATGGTCGCTCTCTGTTTCAGGATACGGTGTTGCGTAATGAGCCCGTCTGTACTCAGTCATTTATTGTCTCAAACCAAAATCAATATTTTTTAGCGGTTGATCAGCTAGATCAAATCTCTAACCAGCCTTGCAAGTTTTTACTAGAACCGGTTGGGCGTAATACTGCCCCCGCGATTGCATTAGCCTGTATGGCGATTGTAAACAATCAGGCTCGGAATGAATCTGAGCTTAAAGATGATCTTGTACTGGTGACAACTTCAGATCACTTAGTAAAAAATCAAGCGGCTTATGAGGTTGCGGTAACGCAAGCTAAAGCCATTGCTGAGCAAGGCTATCTTGTTACGTTTGGCATTAAACCGACCTATCCAGAAGTGGGCTTTGGCTATATAGAATCAGACGGCAGTGATGTACGCTCTTTTAAAGAGAAACCCGATTTAAAGACAGCACAATCTTACATTGAGCAAGGTAACTACTACTGGAACTCAGGCATGTTCTGCTTTAAAGCCAGTGTGTTTTTAGATGAGCTTAAAATCCATGCGCCAGAACTCTACCAGGCCTGCCTAAATGCTCTGCCTGACAATGCAGAGTCCAGTATTGAATTAAATATTGATTTAGCGCTGATGGAGTCTATTCCAGAAGACAGTATTGATTATGCTGTGATGGAAAAGTCCGATAAAGTTAAGGTTGTCCCCTGTGATATGGGTTGGTCAGATTTAGGCAGTTTTGATGCCCTGTTTGATGAGGTAAAGCAAGCAGATCAAGACAATGCCATATTGCCTAGGTTAGATGATTCTCCTGAACCAATCTGTATTGATTCAAAAAATAATTTAATTGTCAGTCGAGATAGAAAAATTGCTCTGATTGATGTGGATGACCTGCTGATTGTAGACACCAGCGATGCGATTTTAATCTCCAAAAAAAGTAGCTCTCAAAAAGTAAAGCAGGTGGTGGCAGAGATTAAAAAAACTGCGCCAGAATTAGCCGAAATTCATCGTCTAGCACATCGTCCTTGGGGTACTTATGAAGTGCTACAAGACTCAGAGCAGTACAAGGTTAAACGCATTGTGGTTAAGCCGGGCAGCAAGCTCTCGTTACAGAAGCACTTTCACCGTAATGAGCACTGGATTGTTGTCTCAGGGACGGCAACCGTCACGGTAGAGTCAGACACCTTTTTGGTCAGACCGAACGAATCAACCTACATTCAAATGGGGCAGCTGCACCGCCTAGAAAACGAAGGCAAGATTGATCTAGTGATGGTTGAGGTTCAGGTAGGAGAATACACGGGCGAAGATGATATTGTGCGAGTTGATGATGTGTATGGGCGGTAGAAGCGCCTGTATCTGAAAGGGTTAGGGGAATGCACTTAAGCTGAGGTGCTTTCGAGTACATTCTCCATTGTTTAGGTAGAAGCGATAAACTATAAACGCTCAAGCATGCCTAAGATAACTTTAGCAGAGTGGGTTGCGGCTTGTTCAAGGTATTTCTCGAAGGTAACAGCGTTCTCTTTGCCTGCAATATCCGATAGTGAGCGGATAATCACAAAAGGTTTTTCAAAGGTGTGACAGGCTTGTGCGACGGCCGCGGCTTCCATTTCACAGGCAATCATCTCTGGGAAATTGTTGCGCGTATTGGCCACGTCCTCTGCTTGGTGCATAAAGCGATCACCGGTCGCAATGAGGCCGTGCATGTGAACCACTTCTTTGAGGGATTCAATACTGGCTTGAGCGGCTTTGACTAGCTTTTCATCAGGCAAGAAGCAAGCAGGGAGTCCTGGGACTTGACCTAAATCATATCCAAAAGGCGTTACATCGACATCGTGGTGACAAACAGAGCTACTGATGACAATATCACCAACATTTAAATCGGTATGAAACCCACCTGCCGAGCCTGTGTTGATAACGTAATCAGGATTGTATGCCTGTAATAAGATGGCGGTACTGATGGCGGCATTGACTTTACCGATTCCTGAGCGCAATAACACCACTTCTGTACTGCCAATTTGGCCAATATAGTATTCAAACCCCGCATGAATATCAGTGGTTTGATTGTCCATTTTACTGCGCAGTAGACTGACTTCTTCTTCCATGGCGCCAATAATAGCAATTTTCATTCAAATTCCTTGCTGTTGAGGCTAGGAAAGGTCTCCTAGCCGTCTATTGAGAGTGAATTAATGGGCTGAATTAAACTTCATTACCCAGTGATTTAAGCGTTGCATCACTCAGTGCAATGTCTGCATTCTGGTTAACGCCCACTCCATCATCAATAATCTTCTGAGCAATTTCTTTGGCTTCTTCTAATGAGTGCATCATATAAGTACCGCATTGATACTCGTTTAGCTCAGGAATATCTTCCATACGTTCCACGTGAATCACATCGTTCATGGCACCTAACCACGCTTTAGAAACAGTGTCTTCTGATGGTGCGCCTAGCAAGCTCATGTAAAACCCTGTACGACAGCCCATTGGGGATAAATCAATAATTTCAACAGACTCGCTGTTTAGGTGGTTACGCATAAAGCCTGCAAACAGGTGCTCTAACGTATGAATGCCTTTTTCGCCCATCATCGCTTCGTTTGGCTTGTTAAAGCGCAAGTCAAATACCGTAATGGTATCGCCAGAAGGTGATGTCATGGTTTTAGCAACGCGCACGGCAGGTGCATTCATAATCGTGTGGTCAACGGTAAAGCTATCTAATAAAGGCATGGTATTTCCTTGGTCGTATGAAAGGGTAAGTTGGGGCTTTAGATAAGGCCCCTTTAATAAAAGGTTTTTTGGCGGCTACTCTTCAGAAACTTCTCGTTTAAGTTGCCAGCCGTTATCGGTTTTAATAAACAGGTAGTGGCGCTCAAACTCACGTTCATCGCCGGCTTCAAATTCTGCAACGGTGAGTTTTAGTAAGCCAACCATCATGCCATTTGCCATCTTTTCAAAGGGGGATAGTGCATTATTGTCCATGATGCCTGAAGCGTACTCGTCAAGCGATTGGATGGCTTTTCCAGTAATAATGACATGAGCAATATAGTGATTCTTATCTTCCTGATAGCCATTGACCTTAACCACTTTAGTCGCTGTAAATAAGCCATTCATCTGCTGGTTAAAGTGGCTTTTACTCAGGTCTTCAATTTGATAATCCATCGGCTGGTCAATGCCTAGGCAACCACTTAAGGCGAGTGAAAGCAGAAGGGTCATTGCGGCACTCATTAAGCGAGGGTAAGTTTGGCTTGTGTGCATAGGTCGTATCCTAATGGTGATTTAAAGATAAATTAAGCGTGCAATTAAGCTGCAACGAGAGGCTACATAAAAACAAATCGTGAAATAAAAATAATACCATAAAGCACCAGGCCTGGTAAGTTCAGCCAATGAAAACCGTACGTTTTAAACAGCGTTAGTTATCGTCATTTTTGCAGGTCGATTATTAGGAAATTCTAAATATGGGCTTTGATTTATACAGCGATTAAATCAGAATGCATAAATTTTAGGCAAAAAAAAAGCCAGCGATTAAGCTGACTTTTTAGATGTTAACAAGAAGACATCTCGTTAACTAATTGGTGCGGAAGGAGAGACTCGAACTCTCACACCAAAGGCACCAGAACCTAAATCTGGCGTGTCTACCAATTCCACCACTCCCGCGGATAAGCCGTTTAAACTAATGTCCAAACACCTTATAAAATATGGTGGCCACACCTGGAATCGAACCAGGGACACAGGGATTTTCAATCCCTTGCTCTACCGACTGAGCTATGTGGCCAAAATAGAATGTGCGTATTATAGGGACGGACGGGGGGGCTGTCAAACGTTAATTAGAATTAAATACAATTAATTTCAGGTTTTTAGTGTTTTGATTAATTCAATCGGCGGCAGTGGAATTAATAGCCGTTTTAAATCAATGTTTTAGAGTATAGCTTTCCTGTTTTAAAGGCATTAAAAAAAGTATCGTTGAATATAGCTTTCAAGACGTAAACTTAGAGACTCCCTGTTTAAATGGGTAATATCGTCATACATCTCTTGGCTAATGGCCTTAAAAGCTTTGACCACGTTAGGGTCAAAATGGTTGCCTGCGTCATTTTGGATGATGGCAATGGCTTTATCGTAAGGCATCGCTTCTTTGTAAGGTCTTTTGGAGGTTAGGGCATCAAATACATCCACCACGGCAAAAATACGCGCATTAATCGGGATATCTTGTCCACTGAGTTCGAAAGGGTAGCCCTGACCGTTGTATTTTTCGTGATGATAGGCGACCACATCTTTTGCATCCGCTAGCCATAGGGATGATTTGATAATATCAACGCCCTCTTTAACGTGGCGTTTCATCTGTTCAAATTCATCATCGGTGAGCTTGCCGGGTTTAAGCAGAATATTATCTGAAATCGCGATTTTACCAATGTCGTGTACAAATGCGCCTTTAAGTAGAGACTGGCGATGTTGTGTATCAAGCTGCATTCTTTCGGCAAGCTGAATGGCATAAAGGGTCACTCTAAAATTATGTTCATCGGTATCAGAGTCGCGTTTAGAGATGGCTGAGCCAATTAGGGAGAGCATCTCCACGTTGGCTTTAAGTACATCACGCTTCTG
>JAADDM010000286.1 GCA_013153955.1 Gammaproteobacteria bacterium
TCGGGTTTTTAAAACGAACCACAGGATCTACGCCTGCTGGTGGCTCGCCCGTAAAATCACGGTAACGGCCATCATAACGAGGTTTTTCACCTGCAGCTTTCTGTGCTTCACGCATCACATCTAGCTCTTCTGGTGTTGCGTAGCAGTAATACGCTAAGTCTTTTTTGAAAAGGTCTTCAATAACCTCTTTATAGCGATCAAAACGGTGCGTTTGGTAGATAGGCCCTTGATCGTAATCAAGCCCTAACCAGCTCATGCCTTCTAAAATAGCATTCACCGAGGCTTCTGTTGAGCGTTCTAAATCGGTATCTTCAATACGCAATGTAAACTCGCCCCCAAATCTTTTTGCATATAACCAAGAGTAAAGAGCAGTTCTAACACCACCGATATGTAGATAGCCTGTAGGGCTTGGGGCAAAACGAGTACGAATCACAGGAGAGTCCATCCAAATTTAATAAAAATAAAGGCGATATTATAAACCTTTTAAAATGCTTTCGCCCCCCGATAACGTAACTTTACTTGGGCAGTGATACATTCCTGTCGCCAACACTCTGTTTTATAAGCCATACCGTTAACAGTGCAATAAAGGCCAGCACTCCGATAAAAATCACGACACTCATATACTGTAAAAAAAGCGACTCTAATTTAACAGAGAGATACTGAGTTGCTAGCCCGTATGCTGCCAAAGGATAAACATAGGACCAGCCTGCCATGCTCGTCCCGCTTTGAATAAAGAACTTACTAAGTGTTATCCAGACAAGTAGCATCACCGTTGCAAAACTATAAAGGCCCCATGTGACCAGTGGGATGCCCAGACTGATCTCCGCACCCTCAGCCTCCATAATAAATAGAGAGGCGATTGTGCCTAATGAGGGAGGCGCCAAAAAAATAAAGAGACTGGGTCTGAATGATCGCTGCAAGGGTTGTTCAAAAATGAGGCGATAAAATAGACTCGTCGTAAAGGTTAGCCATAATAAAAGACCTGCTGAAAAAAACAGCCAAAGCAGCTCATAGAGCAAAGGAGAGTGACTGATAATCGACAGTTGAACCCCTGTTATGACCACCACAAAGTTACCTGACAGCAAAATAAACCAAGTGGGTTTATGTTGGTTAAGTGCGACATCCTCTCTAAAGAGCCATAAGTTAATGACCTGAAGATTTAAAAACCCATGAAAGACAACCACGACATAATACGCAAATAACAACCCCGTTTGATCAAGGCTAATCAGGCTTGCATAAGACTGAAGACTTAGAATAAACAGCATCATCGTTAAAGTGATCGCTGGAAAAAAACTCCGTTTAAAAGGGTCTAACCACTCTTGTAACAATCCTCTTCTTGATTCACCAAACAGGTGGCTTACATAATGTATCGCGACCCCCCATAAACTCACCCAACCATAAATCAATAACCCAAGTGCAAAGTTATACTCCAATGAGAAGATCTCCTGAAGGTGCTGTGCATTCAGACCTGCACCCAGCAGGCCCATCGGCATACCAAAGTACAAAATAGAGGGACGATAGTAAAATTGCATGAGAGACTTCTTCAATAATGAGCGGTTAAAAAAAGGGTGGGCATTTAACGTTGGTTCAATACCGACAGTATAAGCGATTAATAATCACTCTTCTCTTAACCCTCTCTTAAAAAAAGTGGCTCATGCATTTCGGTTGAATGAGCCTCCATTCATAAGCTGAATAGGATTTTTACCTTGTAGGGAGCCCACTCCCTTATAATAAGAGGACATACTCTATAAAACGCTACGCTTAAAAGGTTTAAACATGCCACACGCTTATTCAAGCCCACCTCCTAAAACGGGTCTCCCAAGACTCCCCTACTTTCCCATCAGTTTGTTTGGCGCAATCATGGGCTTTAGTGGTTTGACCATTGCCCTTACCAAAGCCCATGAGTTACTCGGATTGAACGCCCTGTTTTATCAAGTACTCACCGCTGTGACAACCCTGTTCTTCTGCCTGATTGCTTTCACCTATCTCCTAAAAATAATCAAACACCCTAAAGCGGTTAAAGGCGAGTTAAGCCACCCGGTTGCCCTGCACTTTTTTCCTGCGTTCAGTATTAGCCTAGTCATGTTAAGCTTGCTCTACCAAACGATGCTTCCCGAGTTGGCCAGTATGCTATGGCACACAGGGGCTTTGATACAGTTTGGATTATTACTCTACATTATGAATAACTGGATTCATCACGAAAAATGGCAAATCACCCACATGAATCCCGCTTGGTTTATTCCCGTGGTCGGTAACATATTAATCCCACTGGGTGCACCGAGCTTCTCACACCTAGAGCTAGGTTGGTTCTTCTTTAGTATCGGTCTTATTTTCTGGTTAATTTTAAACAGCATCGTTATGTACCGTCTGTTCTTTCACCCTCCCATGGTTAAGATTCTTGAACCGACGCTGTTTATTCTGATTGCACCGCCAGCCGTTGGCTTTATCTCTTACATGACGCTCACAGGGGCAACAGGTGCGGAAGGCATTGATAACTTCGCGCGTATTCTTTTTTACTCAGCTCTATTTTTAACCATATTACTGTTAAGCCAGAGCCGCCGTTTTTTGCAAGTACCTTTTACCATTTCATGGTGGGCATATACTTTTCCGCTAGGGGCAATGAGCATCGCCAGTTTTATGATGTATCAGCACCTCGGATTTATGTTCTACGCCTACCTTGCCAGTGGTATTCTAATATTACTGACAGGCCTGATTGGCTTATTCACCGTTAAAACCCTACAGGCCATGCAGCAGGGTAAAGTATGTGTGCCACCGCCAACCGCACCTTAAATAGCTGCCATTTTGTGAGCCATTTAATCTGCCTTTAAGCCCTTATGCCTTCGCACTCATAAGCAGAGCCATAAGGGTAAAGCTTCAGCCTGTTGTTAATGGCGCCTTTATACCACGCTAAAACCCTCTATAATTTAGCGTTCCTATTAAACTCGTTAAGAGAGCCTTACTCATGCTTGCTCAATCATCTGCCCCGATTCATTACCGTCTTTGCCCTGCTGACCCAAAAGGTCACTTGTTTGAGGTAACCCTAACCATTCCCCAGCCTGAGATGCCTGTTCAAAACATCAGCCTGCCGACTTGGATTCCAGGGAGCTACCTTATTCGTGATTTTTCCAAGCACTTGCTCTCTCTCTCGGCACAAGACAGTCAAGGCCAGCCGCTAACGATTAACATGGTGAATAAATCTTGTTGGCAAATTGACAGTGCAAGCAGTCATGGTCAGCCCATCACAATAAGCTATCAGGTCTATGCGTGGGATCTATCGGTACGAGGAGCACACTTTGATGAATCCCATGCCTTCTTTAATGGCACATCCGTCTTTTTAGCCGTTGAGAACCAGCGTTCAACGCCTTGTTTGGTCAGCATTTTAGAAACCGAACAGACTCAGTCTCAACAGTGGCGAGTGGCAACGGGGCTGCCCTATACAGAGATTAATGCTCAAGGCTTTGGTGACTACATGGCCACCGACTACGCCACCTTAATTGATCATCCGTTTGAAATAGGGGACTACACCGAGATTTGCTTTGAGGCCTGTGGCATTCCTCATAAAATGGTGTTAACAGGTTTATTCGACTGTGACCAAGCGCGTCTAAAGGCCGATTTAATCAAAATATGTGAATATGAAATTGAACTATTTGGTGCCCCTGCCCCTATGCAGGACTACCTATTTCAGGTCATGGTAACTGGCAGTGATTATGGCGGACTTGAGCACCGTAATTCAACCGCCCTCATGTGCAGCCGTAATGACCTTCCATACGAAGGCATGGGAGAAGCCTCCGAAGGCTACTTGCAATTTTTAGAGCTGTGCAGTCATGAATACTTCCATACTTGGAACGTCAAACGCATTCAACCTGCCGTCTATCAAAATGCCGACCTATCCAGCCCCGTCTACACCAATCAACTCTGGTGGTTTGAGGGCATTACCTCTTACTATGATGGGTTAATTCTATTACGAGCAGGCCTGATTAACGCTGACACCTATTTAAAGCTACTCGCAAAACAGATGACCCGTGTCTACAGAATGCCGGGACGTTTTAAGCAGTCGGTGGCCGAGTCCAGTCTCACCACATGGACTAAGTTTTATCAGCAAGACGAGAACGCACCCAATGCCATAATCAGCTACTACACCAAAGGCAGCCTCATCGCCTTAGCACTCGACTTAATGATTCGCCAGCAGACTCAGAATGATAAATCACTCGATGATGTCCTGCTCACACTTTGGTCGCAGTACGGCAAAACAGAGAGAGGCTTAGTAGAAGGTGAGATAGAGCGCATCTGTAGCGAGGTCTCGGGCATTGATTTAAGTGACTTTTTTGCACGCTACCTTTATGGCACAGAGGACATCCCTTTTGAGACCCTCTTTGCCGCGGTTGGTATTGAGTTTACGTTGCGTTCACCAACTGCGTTAATGGATTTAGGCGGAGCAACTTCAGAGCCATGTTTAGCTGTTAGCCTAGGGGCTAATCTAGCGGACACCCCTACTGGTGGCGTTAAAATAACGCACGTTTGGCAGCAACAGTCTGCTTACCAAGCAGGGCTATCAGCTGGCGATGAACTCATTGCAATTAATGAGATTAGAGTCCATAACAAACAACAGGTTGAGACCCTATTAAAACGCAGTCAAGCGAATGCACAATGGCAGTGCTGCTTCTTTAGACGAGATGAGCTTAGACAGTGTACGCTCACACTACAAGCTGCAGAGGCCGACCGAGTTAGCCTAGCAGAAGTGTCAGAGCCCTCTAGTACAGTGACCACCGAATGGCTTTAAACAGCCTATCGATGTTAAATATTACGCTTAATAAACAGAGATAAAGAGGAGACAACATGGCACTGCTAACAAAGCACAACGAGGCCGATCACCCTACCCCGACAGAAATAACGTTATTAACGGAGCAGCTGCATAATTTGCAGATGACTCAGTCCTACCAAGAGTCCACGATTGAGAGTCTTGAGAAAACGGTGGTACAACAGCACGCGGATATTCAACAGCTACAGGATCAAGTAAGACTGCTCTCTGAGTACCTAAAAACCCTTAAACAGGACTTTATTAAAAACCCTGGAGATGAGAGTCCGCCGCCTCACTATTAAGCCAATGCTTAAAATAATACGTATAAAAGCTAGCCTTTATTTGACTGAGTAACGCTTAAATCAGTTTAAGGTGCTAGAATAAGCGCATGAAAAAAATCATTTTTATCATTCTTATCGCACTGGCTTGGCGTCATTTCTACTATACTCCAAGTGCCCCCTCTTATGGTGAAGGGGTTTACGCAGGCTCCCCTCCCTATCAAGAAGCCCCAAGTAAAAGCCCCTTTGAACATCATGGGGCAAAGATTTCTCCGAAGGCTAATTTCTCAGTCAATGCTCGAGTGTTATCCGCCGAACACTATTACTTTGATAGCCACTCAGACCTCTCTCCTATCGATTTAGTCTTAGGGTGGGGCAGAATGTCTGATGAGACAGTGACCAATCAAATTGAGTTCTCTCAGGGCAATAGAAGCTATTCGTGGGAAACAGAGTCTCTGCCTATTCCTAAGCTTGAGATAGAGGAAGGCAGTGCGAATGTACACATTGTACCCGCGACAAACGAAATTGAGAAACAGCTGAGTACCGTTCAAATTGGACAGATTGTCTCACTTGAGGGCTGGCTAGTAGATATAAAAAGTTTAAGAGGTGGTACATGGAAAAGCTCCTTAACCCGTACGGATACCGGTGAAGGTGCTTCTGAAGTGTTCTACGTGAACCGTCTAAATATCATTAACCCTTTTACAGGGGATTATGAATAACAGAACAGAAACAACCAGGCCTGGTTGTTTCATAAAAGTGTTCATTTTGAATGCTTAAAAACCTTTAACGTCGTTTCTTAAAGCCTTTAAATGAGCCATCACTTAAATCATGAATGGTTCTCTGCTTACGGTTAAGTTGCTTGTTAACCGCCTTGGCTTGTTTAACGGTTGTCTTTACATTCCCTTGCTGGCTTCGCATATCAGGACGCGCTTCTTCAGGCATATCCACCGACTTTAGCAGCTGATTAATCTGTTTCCAGCCAAGCTCTTCTGTTTTACTCTTTCGAAGGTTTTTAGGAATCGTAAATATACCGTAGCGTACTCGGTGTAAACGACTAACAGGGTGCCCTTGAGACTCCCAAATACGGCGCACTTCACGATATTTACCCTGCTTAAGGGTCACTCTAAACCAGTTGTTTTGACCTTCATCTGCACTCTGCATCTTTTGAATACGGGTAAAGCGTGCAAGGCCGTCCTCTAACTGAACACCTTTTAGCATCAACTTTATGGTCTCTTCTGACACCGCACCAAAGACACGAACGGTATATTCACGCTCCATCTCATAAGAGGGGTGCATCATTCGGTTGGCAAGCTCACCATTATTGGTCAATATCATCAAACCACTGGTGTTTAAATCTAATCGCCCAATGCTGATCCAACGACCATTAAAGATACGTGGTAACTCTTCAAAGATGGTTGCACGCCCCTTCTCATCATTACGGGTACAGATACGACCTTCTGGCTTGTTATATAAAATGACCTTAGTCGGCTGCTTCTCAAGACGAGACTCTTTAATGGTACGATCATTCACCATAATGACATCTTCAGGCGTCGCACGCTCACCTAGCTTGGCAACACGACCATTGACCTTAACCTTGCCTTCGGCAATCATTGGCTCAACGGAACGCCTTGAGCCAAAGCCTGCTCGCGCTAAAATTTTCTGAAGTTTTTCACTCTTGGACTCAGCCATACTGCTCTCTTTTAAAATTGTAATGTTTAATTGACCTAATCATACCGATTGCGATGTACGCTTTTAAGCCGGTCTAGCGAAACTTAATTGCGTTTATACAGTAAGGGGCTACCCTGTATAAAATGGCTTACCGCCTATATTAATCTAGGCAGTATTGAAATAAATGTGTGGTAACTATAAGCCGACTAACCCCAAAATAGCACTTCTAAAGGCGTTGTATGGCCCTGACATCAATGGGCTTAGCAAGCCCATTAACATTAAGCCAATCAGAATAAAGAAACCATAAGGGCTTAGTCTATTATATTGCCAAGCAAGCTTACTGGGTAGAAAAGCCGATAATACTCTGCTGCCATCCAGTGGCGGAATTGGAATCAGGTTTAACACCAGCAAGATTAGATTAATACTAATACCTGCTAAGCCACTATAAATTAGAAAATCGGTCGAGCCCTGACTCATCATCATTGAGCTGGCCTGTAACACGATACCGAGCTTAAGAATCATCGCCCAAAAAATCGCCATGAGCAGATTAGAGGCTGGCCCAGCAATGGCCACCCACGCCATGTCTCGGGCAGGATTTTTAAAGTTACGTGGCGTAACGGGTACCGCCTTTGCCCAGCCAAAGATGAAGCCGCCCATCACCAGTAGGGCAATCGGTACGACAATCGTCCCAATCGGGTCAATATGTTTAATCGGGTTAAGGGTTAACCGTCCTAGCATTTTTGCAGTTTGATCGCCCAATTTAGAAGCAATCCAGCCATGCGCGACTTCATGTAACGTAATGGCAAATATAACCGGCAACGCCCAAACGGCTATTTGCTGTACTAAAGGCAGATCACTTAACGGAATCACGACTCAAAAACCCCTTGTCCCTGTCGGACTAAAACAGGTTCATCTTCTGTAAAATCAATGACGGTTGTTGGCTCAAAACCACTATAACCGCCATCAAGCACCGCATCTAAACTATGTGATAATGCCTCTTGAATAGACCAACCATCTGTCATAGGGTGCTCCTCTCCTGGTAATATTAACGAGGCGGTAATCAATGGGGAGTCAAAATAGCTTAACAGCATATTGGTAACGAGGTTAGGCGTGACGCGTAATCCAATGGTTTTTCTTTTAGGAGTCTGTAAGCGTTTAGGCACTTCTCGACTCGCCGGCAGAATAAAAGTGTATGCACCCGGCAGTCGGCTTTTAAGGTATCTAAACTGAACATTATCCACCTTAGCGTATTCCGACAGATTACTTAAATCTCGGCACATTAGGGTTAAATCATGCTGTTCATCTAACTGGCGAATCTGACGAATCACATCTGCGCCCTTTTTACTATCTAACAAACAGCCTAATGCGTAACCCGATTCTGTCGGATAGGCAATAACACCACCAGCCTTCAAAACATCAACCACTTGCTCTAATAGACGAGCCTGCGGATTATCGGGGTGAACACTGATATACACGCAGGATTTAGATGAACTTTTTGCCACGTCAGTTTTCTCGTTAAGTGTAAAAACGAGAATTATACTCGTTTTCAACACCTTGGCGATAGCCTTTATCAAGCACTTAGCCGATAAAGACCTCAATGTTATAGGTTAGTGATCTAGCCCTTTGATAGGTGTTTTGAAAAGTTGCCAAATAGGCGGGACACGTTCCGGTATAGGTGCTAACCAACCCAGACCACGCCAAGTATGTTCTGGGCGGTGAAAATCTGACCCTAAAGAGGCGTGAAGGCCGTGTGCATTGGCTCTATCGGCTAAGCCAATAATCTCTGAAGATGCATGGGGCTGATTCACCACCTCAATGCCTTGCCCGCCTGCGGCTTTAAAGTCCTCAATAAGCATATTGAGTTTACGGCTGGTGTATTTATAGACTTTGGGATGCGCAATCACTGCGACCCCACCCGCAGCGGTAATCCAGCCAACCACCTCTGCCAAAGGCGGCCATTCGCTTTTTACATAACCAATACGGCCTCTTTTTAAATAACGGTCAAATGCCTGCGGGGTATTTTTAACCAGACCAGCTTCAATAAAAAGTTGCGAAAAATGGCCTCTACCCACAACCCCTTCCGCCACCTGTTCATGTATCTTTTCAGACAGGTTAGGTAGGTTAAAGTCATACCGATTTTCAAATTTAGCAATCATGGCATTGGCACGTGTCCAGCGCATCTCCCTAATATCAGCTAACCCTTGCTGAAGCCCTGCATGCCGGGGGTCAAAGTCAAGCCCGACGATATGAATGGTCTGCCCTCGCCAATCGCAAGAGGCTTCCACCCCAGAAATCAGCTGCACGCCTTTCTCTGCTGCATAGTCCAATGCCTGCTCATAGCCTGCTGTCGTATCATGATCAGTAATGGCCAAGCACTCTACTGAATATTTAACCGCTAAATCGATCAGTTCATGAGGCGTCAAAGCGCCGTCTGAGGCGCGTGTGTGGCAGTGGAAATCAATTTTCATAAGGTATTTCTTAATCCATTACTTTTATTAAAGTGAAAACCCCTATAGAATCCCATAATTAACCTGAAAAACCTATCACTACTTTACCCTAGTGGTCATTAAATTAAATAACGCCTAACTTATAACCCCTATTGCAGCCTTTATCCATTTTAAGGCCTCATAGATAACTCAAGATACTTTAATGAAATTACTCTTTGACCTATTCCCCGTTGTACTCTTTTTTATCGCCTATAAAATGTATGACATTTATACCGCCACTGCCGTGATTATTGTGGCGTCTATCGCCCAAGTGCTCTACTTTTACATGAAGCATAAACGTGTTGAGAAAATGCACGTGATTACCTTGGCGTTAATTCTAGTATTGGGGGGCTTAACATTAGTGCTTCAAGATGAGAACTTCATTAAATGGAAGCCAACAATCGTTAACTGGGGCTTTGCTTTGGCCTTCTTTGGCAGTCACTACATTGGTCAGAAGCCAATTATTCAGCGAATGATGGATCAAGCAATTAGCCTTCCAGAAGCAATATGGACTCGCTTAAGCGTGATGTGGATTGCTTTCTTTATCCTTTCAGGTATTGTTAACTTATACGTCGCCTTTAATTACGACACAGATACTTGGGTTAACTTTAAGCTATTTGGATTAATGGGCATGACACTGGTGTTTATCATTATCCAGGGCATCTATATCAGTCGTTATATTGAAGAGTCTGATTCAGAAGAAGCTGCTCTCTTAGATGGCCAAGCACCTGATACAGAAAAAGAGCTTACCTCATCCCATTCCTCTAAAGAGGCGAACAGTGACGATAAGACCGATGCAAACAGGGATGAAAGCGCTGTACCCCTTAATGATTCTAAAAAGTTTTAAACAAGGACAAACTCCATGCTTTATTCTATATTCGCTTACGATGTACCTAACAGCCTCCCCCTTAGAGCCAAAGCACGCCCTGCACATATCGCTCGCCTGAAAGAGCTTTATGAAGGCAACCGCCTCATCATTGCAGGGCCTAACCCTGCCATTGATAGCCTTGAGCCGGGAGAAGCAGGTTTTTCAGGAAGCTTAATTGTTGCAGATTTTCCTTCGCTTGCCGATGCCGAACGTTGGGCAGAACTTGATCCTTACGTTGAAGCAGGTGTGTATGAAAAAGTGCATGTAAAGCCCTTTAAACAAGTGCTGCCAACCCCCGCTCCAGGTAAACATAAGCTAGCTATTTTTAAATAGAGCTACTCCCACCGTCACTCTTTAAGGATATTACCATGTCAAATGTAGCCTATCTTATCCCTAAGCGTCATCAAAAATCACTGCTTAATGAAGCCGATCCGCTTGAGTTAATTGATGCTGAATTTGTTCAAATCCCGCTATTAGGCTGGACCTCTGCAGGAGAACCTATTCAAATAGAGATGGACTATGACACCATCTCTGTGCCTGCCTGCATGGTCAAAAAAGAGACTTTTGCTTTACGCGTAAAGGGTGATTCAATGATTGATGAAAACATTGAGGATGGGGATATCGTCATTATTGAACGACGCACCTCTGCTGAAAACGGGGAGTCTGTTGTGGTTCGTATCAATAACGAAACGGTAACAATGAAGAAGCTCTATATTGAAAAGGAAGGGGTTCGATTACAGCCAGCCAACCCTGATATGAATCCTATCATTTTAAAAAATGAAGACATTGAAATTCTAGGGATTGTCACTGGCATTCTTAGAAAACCTGACTAGCGCTTCACCTTTTTATCCCCCTGTTTTAGGCTTAGGAATAAGCTCCACTCACCCCTTCCTTTTTACTAACTTACTGACCGTGCCAAGGATAGACGCTATGTCGACACCTAATTCATCAAATGCGACGCTTCTGCTACTCATCACAGGGGGCACTTTAGACAAAGAGTATCAAGCAACCACAGGAATGCTCGTTTTTCCTGAAACACACCTTCCTAAGCTTCTAAATGAAGCGAACAGTACGTTACCGATACAGCAAACCGTACTCATGCAGAAAGACAGTCTAGAGATGACGGCTGAAGATCGTCATGATATCTTCCAGGCCTGTCTATCTAGCCAACAAGATGCAATCGTCATTACCCATGGAACCGATACGATGGTAAAAACAGCCACCTTCTTACAGCAGCAGCCAGGCCTGGCTGATAAACGCATTGTACTAACAGGCGCGATGCGCCCTTATATGCTAGGGCACTCAGATGCAGGGTTTAACCTAGGATCGGCTTTTATGGCAGCACAACTCGCTAAACCAGGAACTTATATAGCTATGAACGGTCAGCTTTTTGAGGCCGGTAATGTGCAAAAAAATCGAGTATTAGGCCAGTTTTTTACACAATAACTTTACCCTTTTAAAAGGTAAACAGCCCTGTCAGATTTTTGTCCAAAGCCCTGAAATAATGAAGCCCCGTTGCGGGGACGGCTCAACAGTTACCGTCAGCAGTAACAGGCCTTTTCACCACCGCACTGGTACATCCCCTCATAGAAGCTATTAAACAAACAGCTTGTATTCACTACTTATTCAAGAGGTACCTAAATGGCCGTTATTGCAGCCTATACTCTCATTATTATTATCTGGACAACAACGCCTTTGGCGATTGTATGGAGTGGGGAGACCGATTGGTTTTTTGGCATTGCTGCGAGAACGGCCTTGGGGGCGATATTGATTCTGCCTTTTTTAGCGTGGCGCTACCCGAACCACTCTACATTTAGGCTCGATAAAGAGGCCATTAAAATCTATATGATGGCCAGTTTACCTATTCTTGGTGGAATGACCCTTATGTACTGGTCTGGCCAGTATCTCCCCTCTGGGTGGATTGCTGTTATCTTTGCAATGACACCTGTTATGACAGGGTTACTTGCACATAGCCTACTGCCTAATAGCCGTTTAACCCTTATTAAAGCGTTTGCTGTGCTCGTCAGCCTAATCGGGCTCTGGATTATTTTTTCGCCTAACCTAGAGACCCATCTAGCCAACCTACAAATTGCAGCCATTTTGGTCGCCTTACTCTCCGTATTTTTTCATGCATTAGGCGGAGTGCTTGTTAAACGCTGTGGTACCAATATTCCCGCCATTCACGTGGCGATTGGCGCGATTTGGTTAACCGTTTTAGGGCATTTCATGATGAACCCAACCGCCCTCTTTGACTGGCCAACGCTACAGCCTCGAGAGAGTTATGCCATACTCTATGCTGCAACAGTAGGTTCAGTCATTGGCTTTTTACTGTATTTTTACCTTATTAAAAATATCGATGCGATGAAGGTGGCATTGATTCCCGTGATTACCCCGGTATTTGCGATTTTGATTGGCCATACAGTCAATAACGAACCCCTTTCAGCCACCCTTTGGCTGGGAACGGGGATTGTCTTAATCGGCTTAATTCTATTTCAATGGCGCTTTAAATCACAATAGACATATGCCACACGAGTTAAAAAACCGAGTATCGTTTATTTGAGGATAGGGAGCATTACATTCCCCGTCCTCAAATAAACGCTAGACAAAAAAAGGCCTGATGAACACATTCATCAGGCCTTTTCTCCTTTCGAGCATAACGCATATACCTGCTTCAAACACAGAAATACATATTAATTTACATTAAACTACCACTCTAATGCCTTTAAATACTTGAACAA
>JAADDM010000025.1 GCA_013153955.1 Gammaproteobacteria bacterium
GAGCCGCCGTGTTCAGCAATATATTCTGCTACCTTGGCAACAATTCCGACTTGATCTGGGCATGAGATAACCAGACGATATACATGACTCATAATGCAGTATTCCTAATTCACTGTAAACGAGTGACTATCATACCAAACCCACTGCTGATTTAAGTTAATCCAGCACAATTTAAAACGGATTGCTTAACAGATAATCACCAGGCCTGGTTATTCTAAAACTCACTCTATATAAAGGCTTCATTCCCTTAGTGCTCTTATATTTCAATACCCGAAAGGGAGATTTTCCGCTATAATCGCCTGCATTCAAATTGCCCTTTCCCACCTCTCTTTAAGTCTTTGGAAAACCACATGAAAATAGTCTCTTTTAATACCAACAGTGTTCGTTTACGACTCCACCAACTTCAGTCTTTAACCGACCGCATTAAGCCCGATATTATTGGCCTGCAAGAGACTAAGGTTCAAGACCATGATTTTCCGCTTGAAGCACTTGAAGAGATGGGCTACCACGCGATCTTTATCGGCCAAAAAACTCACTATGGCGTTGCACTGCTCTATCGTAAGGGCATTGAACTAGTTGCCTCACAGAAGGGCTGGAAAACCGATGATGAAGATGCCCAAAAACGCATGATTATTGGGGATTTTAAATTTGAGAATGGCAAAGTGGTTCGCGTCGTCAACGGATATTTCCCACAAGGTGAAAACCGTAAGCATGAAACAAAGTTTCCTGCCAAAGAGAAGTTTTATCAAGATTTAATGGCCTATTTGGAGACTGAGTGTGATCCTGAGCAAGCCCTTGCTGTTATTGGGGACTTTAATATCTCTCCAACCGATATGGATATAGGAATTGGTGAAGATAACCGTAAACGCTGGTTACGCGATGGCAAAAGCAGCTTTTTGCCTGAAGAGCGTGAGTGGTGGGCACGCCTGCTTAACTGGGGGCTAAAAGATACCTTCCGCAGTGTTCATCCAGAAGAGGACAATACCTTTAGCTGGTTTGATTACCGCTCAAAGGGCTTTGATCGTGAACCACGTCGCGGGCTGAGAATTGATACTGTACTGGCAACAAACTGCCTAAATGAAAAGGTCGTCGACAGCAAAGTGGGCTATGAAGAGCGTGCAATGGAACGACCTTCTGACCATGCACCGATTTGGACAGAATTTAATCTCTAAGCCCTTTTAATTGTGACGGAATACCTGACAAGATATCTCACTAAAGACTTCTGTAGATATTCCAATGAAAGATAAAGCCTTACACTAAGGCGTGTGCCACTAACGGCACTCAACCGCTATATGCTATTTAGGAAACCCGATGAGCTCTGTTATTCACGCACTTGAAGTGGTTCATGTCGAACCGCTTGCCCCCCAAATTATTCAACTGCTACTTAAGCCTGAGCAGCCAATCGACTATCACTCTGGTCAGTATGTCATGCTGGGGTTTAATGCCGAAGAACTCAAACCCTTCTCAATCGCTTCTGCACCTAGAGAGGATGGACTCATTGAGTGCCATATTCGCAATCAGGCGGACAGTGAGTGGATGCAGGCTCTGTTCTCTGTTAAACAGGGGGATACCCTTGTCATGGAAGAGCCTAAAGCCCAAATGCAGCTTCAAACCGAGCATAAATCGATTATTTTTGTGGCTGGGGGAACGGGATTTGCCCCAATGAAAGCGCTACTTGAAACCCTATTAAAACAACAGACGAATACGCCCATTCATTTTTACTGGGGAGCCCGTAGCGTTGAAGACCTTTATCAGCACTCAGACCTATTATCACTGGCTAAAAAGTACCCCAATATTCGCTACACACCGGTTATCTCTGATGATGCGGCTAATTGGAAAGGTCTAACAGGCTTAGTACACGAGCAGGTACTTAAAGACTACCCTGACCTAACAGAGCATACCCTCTATATGTGTGGCCCTTGGCCAATGGTACAACAGGCAAAACAGGATTTCTTTAAAGCGGGTCTATCTGAATCAGATTGTATCTGCTAACCCCCTAAATAATAAGCGAAGATCCGCTCTCTAACAGGCCTGATTTATCACCAAACATTAACCCAATTAATACCTTATACTTTTCACATTAGTAAATATGATGTAGATAAGTATAAATAGTCATGATTTCTTCACTATAATGATCGTTACCAATTTAAATACAGTGGCAGTCATGGCGAAACGGAATTTCCTACAGCACTCATTTAAGACGTTGCTTTTAAAGCAGTTATTTCTAGCCATTGCACTGTCTCTGGCCATTACGGTTCCGATTGTCTCCATCCCAGCCTATTTCGTACTCAAGCAGAACATTGCCACAGACATTCAACAGATAGAGCACTTAACCTATTCTGCACTCAATGACCATCTCACCACAGGCTGGCAACCGCATGCGATAGACAAAGTCTATCAAACGTTACGCAACCGCCTCCCAAATGCCGATTTCTTACTCCACAAAGCCTCGCCTTTTCTAAAAGAGGGCGAGGCTGTCATCGCCCCTACCGATCACGTTAACCAACTGATTGAAAAGGTTGAACGAGATGAACGATTAATCATTGAAACTCAACTCTTTTCTGGCACCATCAATGCCGCTGTACCCATTGTATTTAATCAGTCGTGTTTAAGTTGCCATAGCGCACAAGTCTCCACAGGAGAGGTCTATGTTGGCGCGCTGGCAGGTATACTGGTTTTACAAACACCTATGTCTATTGAACATATCCCGCCCGCGTCACTCGCCGCACTCTTTATCCTGTTCTTAATCATATTTATGCTCGTGACAACGGTCATTACCAACCGGCTGGTGCAGAAAAATTTACTCAGTCCCCTCTCTGAGTTAACCACACGGGTAAAACGACTTAGACTAACCTCTCATGAACAGCATATAGAGTGGCAAAGAAGCCCACAGCCCATCATTGAGATTGATGAAATAGATAAAAGCATCACCGACCACATTCTCTCTATCCAGCACATTTACGATAAGTTAGATTCTCTAACGGTCACTGAACATGAATCTGGCCTATTCCATCGAGAACGCTACCATGAAGTCATTCGCTATGAATTATTCAGAAGCCACCGTTATCACAGACCCTTTTCGTTAGTGCTAATTAAGCTGGTTGAGGTCAAAGTCCTCAATGCTGCCGCAAAAAATATTGAAACAGAACAACCAGGTTCTAAATATATGGTGTTTGGCCAAATACTGCATAATGACTCCCGCGAAAGTGATTTGGCATTTCGCTTAGAGGAGCAGATCTTTGCCATTATTGCCCCTGAAACCAACCATCAAGGCGCGAAAGGCTTAGAACAGGATATTTATCGCCGTCTGACTCAAAGTAAAATCCCTGCCGAAGTAGCAAATTCATCCATCGTTTTACCAGAATATCAATTTACCATTCAGGTGGGAGTCGCCACCTATGAATCAGAGCACAAAGGAGCTAAAGAACTCATGCGACAGGCGGTACTGGATATGAGAGCATCGAAAGAAATGACTGGAAAATACCCACCAGACCCAGCATAAAGCCCTTAAAGAACCCTTTGCGCCGTTCCGGTAACCCTTTTAAACAAAGGGCTTATCCTCTAATTGAAGAATGGCCTCTTTATAAGTAAGTGCTGCTTGAGTCTCTTTACCCTCTGATTCGTAGCATTGCGCTAAGGCATGGAAAGTTTCGACTTCGGCTTGGAGCTTTAAGCTGTCTTTTAAGTACCGCTGGCCTTGTCCCCAAAGCTGGCTATGGCAAGCTAAACGCCCTAATGTTAATAACAGTACCGGGTTAGACTCTTGGCCTTTTAACCACTTCTCTGCCACTTTTAGTCGCTCAAAAGCAGGCCCTAGGGTTAGCCGCCCATATTGATACACTAAACGATCATGCCACTGTTTCTTGAGTGATTTCTCTATCAAGGCGCCTAAACCGATTTCATTATTCCAGCTTATTTTCTGCTCAACATACTCGGTTAATAAAGCAGGGATTAGCTGCTGCTTACGACTTAATCCATTCCAAATAGCCATCAAAGCCTCTTCATTCGGTGCGGCGGATAATTTACCCGCTAGCAACCGCTCTTCAAGCTCAGACAGTATCGGCTTAGCCAATGCACGCGTCTTCTTTAATGCAGGCAGTAAACGCTCTAATTCCGTCCAGTCCCCCAGTTGTCTCAGTATTTCCGCCAACTCAGATAGGATCACCGTCTGTTTAGGATGCTGTTCATAAAGCGCCTCTAAAATAGCTTTGGCAATCTCTGGCTGGGTCTCTCGTCTTAATCTTGCCTCCACCAAGCCAATCGTAACGTACTCATCAGGATAACGGCTTCTAGCATCTTCTAAATACTGGTCTCGGCGATCATAAGCCTGTTGATTGTGCGCCATTTTGGCGGCACTTAAATAGTGCACCAGACCCGACTCACTCTGCTTCGCACTTTTAATAAGCTCTTTTTCAGCCGTGTGCCAATCGCCATACTCAAGTGCAATCATGCCCTTGGCCATTGCATTTTCAGCCCGACCATATCGCTTTAAACGTCGCTTATTTCGCCACGCTTTAGGAAAGTGCCAAAGGTTGATGACAAGGCGAACCAACGCATAGCCCCCCAAAAAAAATATGAAGATAGCGGCCAGTAGAAAACTCAGGCTGGTCTCAATCACCCAATCATGCCAGACCATCGAAACCAGTCCATTATCCAACAACATGCCCGTTGTTAACGCCGTCCCAACCAGAAAAATAAAGACCCAAATTAAAATAAATCGCACAGTAACTCCTTACTCAAAAAACAGTACTCCGTTACATTGCTCAAACCATCATTATGCATCGTCATTTACCCCTCCAGCCCCATTATATTTAAGGGCTTTGGCTTATGAAATTGAATCGTTTTATAAGGTGCTAAAAGTGCCTCATATTCTGCGGCGGCCTCTGGAAATTTCTTAGAAATAAAGGCTTGTAAATCTGCAGTGGCAGCCAAAAGAAGCCCTTGTGATTGCGTCTGTATTGCCCAGTCAACTCGATCAACCAACAGAGCAGCACGCTGTTTTAAAACATCCTCCATCAGCATTAACTCGACCTGTGTCGCTTCCGTATCGGTCTCCCGCTTGGTGACCCGAATCATCTGACTTAAACGTGATTTTAGTTTTTCAAAAGCCGACTCTGTATCTAAAACTTCACCCGTTGATAAGGCAGAGGTCTTTTCTGAAGAAGGCGTTTCAGGGGGGGTTAAGACACTTAGGTGGAGTTCAGAAATGGCCGATTTTAAGACCACTGTATCTAAGTTTTCATGTAAACGACTTTGCTCAATATACTGTTTAAGGTAGGCAATATCTTCACCTATCAAGCGTCCAAGCGTACTGATATAAGCGAACTGACTCAATCCGATCGCCTGCTCTAACGCAATTAACTGCTGTAAGGTTTCTGAAGCATTGCCATGCAGCATCCACTGGGTATTGATTTGTACAATCCACTTTTGAATTTCAAAGCTGCTTAACGCCTCGTTACTACTTAATGTAGGCTGTTGAAGTGCCTTGAGCTGTTGTTGAGCCTTAAAATCAAATAGGTCAGCCAGTTGCGACTTCATGGCCCCAATTTTGGACTGAAGGCCTTCATTCTGAACATCTGACACCTCCCCGATTAAAGTAGGGGCTGTTTGAATTTCTAGGCTGTCATTGCGATCCAGCGCCAATGCCTGCAATTTCTCTATGGCGCTCTCAAACTGTAAATTTGCCTTTTCATTTAAAGCGGTTAAGGCCTCTTTTACTTGCTTAATTTGTGATTCTGAAGCGGCTTTAATCGCTTTTAAATCCGCTTGGCTCACCGCGGGCTGATAATCCGGATTAACCATCATCTTAGCAACCAAGGTTTTGACACGTTTTTCTTGCGCCGTTTCTTGTGCCGCAAGCCGTGCCTCTAAGGCCTTGCTCTTTTCGTTTAGCTTAGCCACTTCCGATTGTAAATTATTAATGTGTTGAATCTGCCAATCTGTATCAGGGCGCGTCAAAACCAATGTTAGAACAATGGCAATCCCCATTGCGAGACCCAGCAATACTTTACGATAGCGCGCCCAAATCCCTGTCGTCTCCTGTACGGCACCTGCTCCAAATGCAGAAGGATTGCCTTCCGTACCAAAATAACTGGAACTCGATGTCTGCGCATCGCCCGTCTTTGAATCTGACTTGGCACTTGAGTAGGCTCTACCGCGTGCTATTTTGTCATCAATACTCTCTTCCATAATTTCACCTTCCACGATTTCAATATCGGTATCGGCTGCTGAGTGAGTCGATTTTTGGTTGTTTTGATGTGACATATATTTACCTAATTACTCCTGAAACCCTTCCGTAAGCAAGAGGTATCGCCTCGCTTCAGAAGTCTATTAAAAGTGAGGCCTGCTAGCCCCAGTTGTAGATGACCCATTCACTTGCCATGATCAACTGCCTGCTGATTGAGAGTCAAATGCGTGTGAATCGCGTGACCGATGCCTTGATTGCTTTGCTCTTCAACCACCTGAATACTCCCTATCCAGCCTCTACGCTGCATCTCTTTCTGTATACGAGCACTGAACACTAAAGTCGTTTCAATAAACAACCAGGCCTGATTATTTAGGGTTGAGAAATCTTTATGAACACCAGCCGCACCTTCAATAAGCCGCTCAAAACTATCCATGCTGGTAATCAGTAGCATAGGCCGATGACTGATCATAAATTCTTGCCAGGCCTGCTGACAAAACTCGGTGGCAACGCGTTCATAGACATCCAAACAATGCACCTCTGCCCCACGTGTAAGCAGTGTCTCTTGTAAGTGGCTTCGCCCACCCCGGCCTTTAACGATTAAAATGGCCTGATGTGCGATTGAGTGCATCTCTTTATGCGCTAAAAAAGATTCACTATCAAACTGGCTGTTAGACAGTCTCTTTAAGGGAATACCCTGGCGCTCACCCACTTGCTGAGTGGCACGACCAATCGCATAAAATATGGGAGATGTGGACGCATTGCCTTCTTTATCTTCACTCTGCTCGACCAAGCGTTCTTCAAGCTGATTGCTGACAAACCCCTCTACCGCATTGGCACTGATAAAAATGATTTTATCCATGCCCTTGGGCAAGCTCTGTACCGCTTTGGCCAAGAGAGGCGGCGCTAAGCCAACCACCTTTAAGGTTGGGCAGCACAGTACCACTCCCTGCATGGCCTGAATACTTTGAGTCAAAGCATCGGCTTGATGTGATGGACGCGTATTGAGCAGGGTAAATTGGGCGGTGGCTTCAGGCATGATCATCACCCAGCATCACTTCGATTAACACAGCACGATGTGACACGCTTACTATTGCCCACACCTCTGTTTAGCCTTTATGCAGATCAGAGGCATACACTTCGTCCAAGATGGCTTTTGCACCTTGATCCAGTAGCTTCTCAGCCAAGGTAACGCCTAATGCATGTGCATCAGACTTATCGCCTTCAATGCTGGCCGTCAAAATCTCAGAGCCATCTAAAGCCCCCACCAGTCCACGCATAGCAAGGCGGTCGCCCTCTAACTCGGCAAAGACACCAATCGGTACTTGGCACCCCCCTTCTAAGCGATGGTTCATAGCACGTTCAGCAATGGCACGAATCTCTGAATCTCGGTGGTTTAGCACACGAATAATGTCTAAGGTATCGGTATCTTTGACAAAGTATTCAATCCCTAGCGTGCCTTGCGTTACCGCGGGTAGACACACTTCTGGTGAAATTTCGTGACGAATGCGCTCATCCAACCCGAGTCGTTGCAACCCTGAAGTGGCTAAGACAATCGCATCATACTCACCCGCATCTAACTTACCTAACCGCGTGCCCACATTACCGCGAAGATCACGTACATCTAAATCTGGACGAACTGCCATCAGCTGTGCCTTTCGGCGTAAGCTTGATGTGCCTAAAATTGCACCTTGAGGCAGCGACTCAAACGTCTCATATTTGTTTGAAACAAAGGCATCAGTTGGTGCATGGCGCTCTAGAATAGCGCCTAAGCCAAACCCTTCAGGCAGTTCCATCGGAACGTCTTTCATTGAGTGAATGGCAATGTCTGCATCGCCGTCCATCATGCGATCTTCAAGCTCTTTGGTAAACAGACCCTTGCCGCCAATTTTGGCCAAAGGCACATCTAAAATTTTATCGCCTTTCGTCGACATTGGAAGCAACGTAATGGCTAGGTCAGGATACACTTTCTCCAACTCGGCCTTTACAAATTCTGCCTGCCACATGGCTAAAGGGCTTTTACGCGTTGCGATTCTCAATGTTTTTTTCATTCTAGGGTTCCCGTTATTGGCCTCATCAAGGCTGATCCGTTGCTGAGATTTTAATTATCCCTCCATTTTACTGAAAAACCCCTTAAAGTTTTAGTTAAAATAACACCTTAACGCCTAAGTTAGGTTCAGAAGGACTGAATCATTCAACTTAAAGCCAACTTACGCACTTTCAACAGCTAAAATGATGTGCCGTTATGTCAGATGAGGCAAACTAACCATTCAATATAGAGATGCCATGAAAAGTTTACTTGTGAGTCTATTGTTGGCCGTTGGGCTGTTAAGCGGCTGTGAACAGCCTGCACATGCTGCGAAGCACCCACACTTTAAAGAGCTACAAAATTTGCAGACGTTAGGGGAGCAAGCACGCCAAGCGGAACTGCCTATCTTGTTAATGTTTGGCGCGGAGTGGTGTGAGTTTTGTGAACAGCTGAATGAAGAAATTTTTGAACCCATGGGGCTGAATGGTCTCTATGAGGGCAAGGTCATGTTTATGCGCCACGTGGGCGTGGATGAACAGGCGCTTATTCCAGGTTGGAATGGCCAGATGATTAAAAAATCCAATTGGGCCTATGCACTAGATGCTGACTTAACCCCTACCGTTCTTTTTGTAGATGGTTCTGGTAGAGAGGTCGCGCCACGGATTGTGGGAATTTCTGAAATCACCCTATATGCAGGCCTGGTACATCAAAATTTAAACACCGCTTATAAGAACATGGGACTCTCTAAACAGATTCCAATCACGCCCGAGTTGCTTTACCTTGAATCCCAAGCACTTGAGTCACCACACACACCTAAATAAAAATTCGAGAATAGAATGAGCAATCAACATAACCAAGAAAAACTATCCAGTGCACGCTTTAGCGAGTCAACAGATGCCTTTGTAGAAGCCTTTACTGCCTCTATTCAATTTGATCAGCGTATGTATCGCCAAGATATTCAGGGCTCAATCGCCCACGCCAAGATGCTGACGAAGGTGGGGATTTTAGATGATGCTGAGCTACAGTCTATTTTAGAAGGTCTTGCTCAAGTTCAATCAGAGATTGAAGCGGGTGAATTCAACTGGTCCATTCAGCAAGAAGATATTCACATGAATATCGAAGCACGTTTAACCTCAATTATTGGCTTTACTGGTAAGAAACTACACACGGGTCGTTCTCGTAATGACCAAGTGGCCACAGATATTCGCCTGTATATTCGAGATGAGATTGATGCCATTTTGCCTGAACTAACCCGTTTACAGCAGGGAATGCTATTGCTGGCTGAGCGTGAAGCGGACTCTATTATGCCCGGTTTTACCCATTTACAAACCGCGCAACCGGTTACATTTGGTCACCATATGCTGGCGTGGTTTGAGATGATTAAGCGCGATGTTGAGCGCCTACAGGATTGTCGTAAGCGTGTAAATACTTCACCTCTAGGCTCTGCGGCTTTGGCGGGGACAACCTACCCAATCGATCGTGCTTATACCGCTGAATTATTAGGCTTTGAGCGCATCAGCGAGAACTCTTTAGATGGCGTCTCTGACCGTGATTTTGCGATTGAGTTTACTGCTTTTGCAGCCACGTTAATGATGCACCTTTCGCGCTTCTCTGAGGAGCTTGTTTTATGGTCTTCTGCGCAGTTCCAATTTATTGATCTGCCTGACCGTTTCTGTACAGGTTCATCGATTATGCCGCAAAAGAAAAACCCAGATGTGCCAGAGCTTGTCCGTGGTAAGACGGGGCGCGTTTATGGTCATCTGATGAGTTTGTTAACCCTGATGAAGTCGCAACCGCTGGCATACAATAAAGACAACCAAGAAGATAAAGAGCCATTATTTGATACCGTCGATACCGTACGCGGTAGCTTACGCGCCTTTGCCGATATGATTCCAGCCATTATTGTTAAACGTGAGAATACATACAAAGCGGCTAAACAAGGGTTCTCTACGGCGACTGATTTAGCAGACTACCTAGTGGGCAAAGGCCTAGCATTTCGTGATTCACACGAAGTGGTGGGGCTTGCCGTAGCACACGGAATTAAAACCGAAGAAGATTTATCTGAGATGAGCTTAGAGACGCTACAAAGCTTCTGCGATAAGATTACCGAAGATGTCTTTGAAGTCCTAACCCTTGAAGGTTCAGTGGCCGCTCGTGACCATATTGGAGGCACGGCGCCTAATCAGGTAAGAGCGGCAGTTGCTCGCGCTAAGGCACTGATCGGGTAAACGCAAACTCACATACCTCAGAACGTTCATCAAGCCACCGCCTGTGATAGACAGCCGGTGGTTTTTTTATCACTTTATTTTATGACACGCTCTCCTTGTAAAGCCTTAGTAAACTAATGGGATATTCTTCAAAAAATGCTATGCTATAAAGCAGGGTCATATTCTGTATCAAATACGATGTAATATGCATTAATTGAAAAAAGAGGCGCTCAGTCTTTTTTCCACTTTTAAACAAATGGTATTTTAGGGAGACACCTTTATCATTGGTCGCATCCGTCAGCAGGCATATCAACTTGCCTTTCAGGGTAAATACCCAACATGAATACCCCTTCCTCACTGGCTTTAAGGGCCTATAGTGATGCCTTCATTAATGTAGTGCCTTATGTCATTATTATGGCGCTACTGGTGCTGTCTTCTAATATTTTTGAAGCCCCTAACCTCACTCTAATCTCTTCAGCCGTGGGGCAATTTTTTCCGATTGTGCTGTTAACCGCCATCGCCTTTCAGCTTGCCAAACGCTATAAACTCCCCCCTTTTATTATTATTTTGCTCTCAATGGCGGTATTTATTGGGGTTGAAGCGGCCTCCCAAAATGCACCCAATTTTAAAGCAGGATTCTCTAGCCAACATACCTTTCTAGTCTTAATTATCCCCTTTCTGGCGCTAAAATCCTTACTGTTTATTCACCCTAATAAACAAGATTACTATGAGATCAGTAAAGAGGTCAGTGACAGTATTGCGTTTCTCTACCCTGTTCTCTTTGTTTTTGTTGGATTAACTGCCTCATTAATATTGATGCAACAGGGCTTGGGTAAGCTCCTGACGGATATTGAGATTCCCTTATCAGATGACCTTCTGTTAATTACCCGACTGTTTATCTCACACTTACTGTCATTTTTTGGAGTTCATGGCGTAAATGTCTTTGATACCGCAACTGGCTCAGAGTTTTTAACGCGACCTATCTTTGAAGGTCTCACTTATAAGCAATATTATGATTTATTTGTCATATTAGGTGGTGATGGTGCTGGATTATCCCTTCTATTAGCCGTTTTTATCGCAGGTAAAACAGCGCATAGTCAGCGCATTGCCCGACTGGCCACGCCCTTTGTACTCTTTAATATCAACGAAATACTCATTTTCGGCCTGCCCTTAATTTTTAATAAATACTTATTAGTTCCGTTCATCGCAGTCCCACTCACAAATATTGCCGTCAGCTACGTCTTTCTAAGCTACTATCCCGTTGAAGTCATTCATACCAATATTTCTTGGATCACGCCTATTTTTGTGAACAGTTACTTAGTGACTGAAGGCAATCTGTCCATCATCGCCTTGCAAGCTTTCCTATTAGCAATGGGAACCGCCATCTATATCCCCTTTGTCAAAGCCTATACCACCTCTCAGTCGGTTGAGTTAAAGGGTAATGTGTTGGCTAACAACCTTGATCTTGATATTCACTTAACCAGCCAGCAGGGTATTCGCACGCATAAGGTTAAGCATGACTTTATTAACTTAAATTTTGAAGTCGATCAGATTATTAACCTCATCAGCAATGATAACCTTCGCGTCTACTTTCAGCCTAAAGTGGACATTAAAAATAAGCAGTGTCAACATTATGAAGCCCTGCTTAGAATTCAGATGCCAGATGGCAGCATTAAAGGGCCCTTCTTTCTTGAGAAGCTTGAGGCCGCAGGACATGCGTCTATTATTGATTTATGGGTCTGTAAACAGGTATATTCCTATATCAAGCATAGCGATACTGATAAAGCGCAGGTAATCAGCATTAATCTGCACCCTGATACCCTCTCGGATACGGAAATTTTTCCTAAAATTGTGGCGCTATTATCTGGATTGAATATCGACTTTGAGATTATTGAACGAGACTTGCTCAATACCACCTTAGCAATGAACAATATTAAAGGCTTAAAACAACGTCACTTTACGCTTTCTATGGATGATTTTGGGACTGGATTTTCAAGCCTAAAACTCCTCTGCTCACTGCCTATTGACACCTTGAAAATAGATAAATCCCTGATTGATTTAATTGAAACGCCTAAAGGGTTTATTGCATGTAAAAATATCGCTGACCTATGCGAAGATATGGGATTTGATTGTGTTGCAGAAGGGGTGGAGACATTCGGACAGTATGAAAAAGTAGCGAGCTTAAATATTAAATATGTTCAAGGCTTCTATTTTTCAAAAGCCTTTCCCTACTATAAAATAAGCAGCTATACTCCTTTTCCCTCCCCACAAACAGAGTAACCAACGCTCTACCCTTCCTACATGGAATGCTGATGAATATTGTAC
>JAADDM010000279.1 GCA_013153955.1 Gammaproteobacteria bacterium
ACAAAGCTTAAATACTCTTTAAAACTTGATTTCGCTAAAAAACGAATACGCTTTGCTAAGCGATTGTAAACTAAGTTCTTTTTTGACTCGTTTAAGTCAATACCAGCAAAATCATAAACGATTGTTTGGACTCGTTTAAAATCCTGATCTGTAAAATCAAATTCGCGCTCACTCATAACTCTTATTTATTCCAAATTATCTGTCATAATTAAATCAATCTTAAATGTAAAAATCCGGGATGCAAGTAATAATTAAATTATCTACCTTAAACAGATTGGAAAACACATGGTTTCTATCTTAAATAGCTTCATCACAACAAGTCAGCCAACTCCCGCAAGCGCCGGGCAGTCTGTTAACCTGTTTAAAGTTGGGCAACTTTTAACAATCAATATTCAGCAAACAGACAATCAAAAGATTACCTTTTCAGTCGGCAGCCAAACTCTGACAGCTTCGACAAAAGAGGCGATGATACACACCGGACAGGTTCAGGTTAAAGTTGCTCAAACACACCCTTCCGTTGTGTTAAAAATTGTACAAGCCCCACAGGCAACTACACCGCAAGCCCAACAAAGCTTACAATCAGCTTATCGGCAATTTATGCCGAACCAAACAGGTATCGCTCAAGCTTTTCAACAAATAACGCTTTTACAAAACCTCCCCCCTTCCATTTTAGGATCGGTTAACCAGCTATTAGAGCAAGTATTAAAAGCCTCACAACCGTTATCAGGTAATGCTCTCAAGCAGAATATAATTCAAAGCGGGTTATTTTTGGAGTCTAAACTCAAACTAGGGGATGTAAACACCCTCAATAAAGACCTTAAAGCCCAGCTCCTATCACTTAAACAACAAGTAGAAAGCTTAGCAGTAAAATCTCCAAGCCCCCAACTAGCCCAACTACTAAACCACTCTACACAAGCGATTAATCGACTGACCTTTCAACAACTTCAGCTTTTTGAAACCCCTTTCATAATGGGGCTGGACATGCCTTTTAATCTAAGCGACTCCGAAAACAGTGATCATATCGAGTTTAGACGCAACACGGATCGCCCCGAAAAATCTTGGGAGGTATTATTAGATATCCACCTCCCACTGGGTCAAATGACAGCCAAGATGACACTAAATGACCAAGACGAGATACGCTGTCTACTCTGGACTGATTCAGAAGTTTTGGCATCTCATATCCGTGCAAACCTACCGCGACTGGAGGATCAACTTGCCACAGGAGGGCTCAATTTAGAGCAGGTTCAACTTGTTCAAACTAAACCTCACAGAACACAAAACACAACACAAGTTGCTTTAATTGATATACATATCTAATCAAAGGCCACTTTTTATAAAACCTTGGCAGAATAATTGCTTTCTCTAAAAATAACTTATATTTTACGTAGGTGTCCAAGTTCTCACACTTTATTTCATAAAATTAAGTTTATAAACTAGACCTTTTCAAATGAATCGGTTAATTTAGAAAGTCAAAAGGCCAATTTAAGAGAGACGTCCTAACATGGAAAAAAACATCGATTCCATTCAAGAACAAATCGAACAAAGCAATGAAGATAATGATCAAATGTTAACGTTTGTACTCGGTAAAGAAGAGTATGGCGTTGATATTTTAAGGGTACAAGAGATCAAAGGGTGGGAGCGTACCACCCCCATCCCAAATACCCCTGACTATGTTATGGGGGTCATTAACCTTCGCGGTGCGATTGTGCCGACCATTGATCTTAGAGTTCGCTTTAAACTACCAGAAGTAACTTATGACGAGACGACGGTTGTTATCATTGTTCGCTCCGAAGATGCTGTTGGCACTCAAAAGATTATTGGCTTGGTGGTTGATGGCGTATCTGACGTCTACTCAGTTAATAATGATGAGTTACAAGCGTCACCAGAAATGTCTGGCACCGTCCAGTCAGAATACGTAAGCGGCTTAGCGACGATCAACGAAAAATTAATTATTGTTTTGCGTGTAGACCCTTTGATTAATGAAGGCATTATCGACTCCATAAAAAAAGCCATAAATATTGATTAAGGCTATGTATAATGGCCAAAATAACCCGAAATTTGTACGAATAAAAGTGAGAAAATAGGATGTCAAAAATCTTAGCAGTAGATGATTCTAAATCAATGAGACAAATGGTAAGCATGTCTCTAAAATCGGCCGGACATGATGTGACTGAAGCTGAAGACGGTGCCGTCGCCCTAGCTATTGCAAAGGGTGAGCAATTTGATTTAGTTGTAACAGACATCAACATGCCTAACATGAATGGAATTGAGCTGGTTACCGCATTAAGAGCAATGCCTAACTATAAATTTACGCCAATGCTTTGTTTAACAACAGAGTCCTCTGGCGATATGAAAGCGAAAGGTAAGGCAGCAGGCGCAACAGGATGGATCGTTAAACCATTTAGCCCTGAAAAATTACTGTCTGTCATCAGCAGAGTGCTTTAGGGAGTTCCCTAAAAGCAATCTCTTTAAAGAGGTCATCATGAGCAGTGAAATTAAACTTCCCAATAACTTAACCATTCATCATATTGAAGAGCATTTCAATGAGCTGAATACCCAGTTCAATGATTCAGCCGATGAAATCACTTTGGAAGCATCTGCAGTCGAAACCATTGATACTGCAGGCTTGCAAACACTCCTAATATTGATTAAAACGGCTCTTGAGAACGATAAGAGTATTTTATGGACTGAGGTGCCTGATATATTAAAAACCAGTGCCACAAAACTGGGGCTTTCAGATGCCCTGCTGCTTGCATAGCACCCCTCTATTATGATGACCTTAAACGTATGGCAAAGTATTTTAATTTGCCATGCACCCCCTCCTCTGTACCCTCTACACCAATCAATCTTAACCTCCGTTGACCTTTGATGGCCTCTTCAAAAACTCTTTCAGATCAAATCGCTATTTCTATTGAATATGATTCCAGCGCATCTGCTCCGATTGTCACAGCAAAGGGCTCAGGCTATATTGCAGAAGACATTATTAACACAGCCAAAGCCTATGGTATTCCCATTCATGAAAGCCCCGAATTAATTGAAATTCTAAGCCAAGTAGAACTGAACCAAGAGATCCCAGAAAGCCTTTACGAAGCTGTGGCACAAGTTTTAATCTTTGCATATCAGATCAGCGGTAAACCGCTGCCCGAACAAAAAGGTTAATCATGAAGACAGGGGGTCTAGAGCTATCAACTCATCCAAATAGTAGACATAAAAAAAGGGCTTACGCCCTTTTTTTGCCCTTAATACAGATGTCTATCTAATACTATTCATGCCCCATAAACATGTTATCTACGTCAATCAGAATAATTACATTATCCTGATAGTGGGCAATGCCTTGAATATAACGTGAGGCATTATCCTTGGAGGCAGAAAGAGATTCGATCTTACTTTCAGGAATATCCTTCACCTCCATGACAAAATCAACCAACATCCCGACAGCCCGATCATCATCAAGCTCAACAATGATAATTCTAGATAGTTCACTGATCTCTTTAGAGGGCATGTTATACATTGTGCGCGTATCAATCACAGTGACAATGACACCACGTACATTAATCACACCCAGTACATTGTAAGGCGTACCTGCTACATCTCTAATTACACCCACTCTTAACACTTCACGGATCTTTTTAACATGGATACCATAAATTTCATTTTCTAATGTAAATAAGACGCAACGGGCACTTGCTCCAAGATAGTCTTCTTCCTGCATATCACTCATTATCATACCTTGATCTGTTAAGTTTGAACGGCTAATCACCTTCATGATGACCGTTTACAAAATAGCCTCTATCTTTACTGAAAACGCTCTAATACACCCGGAAGATCTAGAATAAGCGCAATGCTACCATTACCGGTAATGGTCGCTCCAGCGTAACCTGAAACCTTTTTAAGCATCACTCCAAGCGGCTTAATCACGACCTCTTCCTGGCCATTAACTTGATTAACAACCAAACCCACTCTTTGATTACCAATAGAGACAATAATCACTTTATCGCCTGTATTGTTTTCATTCACTTGATGCGGTGCTAACCACTCGCTTAAGAACAATAGTGGAATACTACGCTCTCGTAAGCGCACCATCATCTGTCCATCAATTTTATTGGTTTTATCAGCATTATAGTCAAAAATCTCTTGAACGCTGGTGAGTGGAATCGCATAACTATCTTCATCAAAACCAACCATTAAGGTAGGTAGAATCGCAAGTGTTAAGGGAACTCTGATGCTTATTTTTGTACCTTCACCCAAAACAGAATCAATATCAATACTGCCATTGAGCTTGGTGATCATCGTTTTGACCACATCCATCCCTACGCCTCGACCGGAAATATCACTGATCACGTCTGCAGTTGAGAAACCCGCGGCCAGAATCAACTCAAAAGCGGCTTTATCGTCTAACTGATTTGCCGTCATCTCGTCTAACATGCCTTTTTCAACGGCTTTTTGGCGCAAGACATCCGGATCCATCCCTTTCCCATCATCCGTAATGGACAATAGAATATGATCACCTTCTTGCTGAGCTGCCAATACTACGGTTCCGCCCTTAGGCTTTCCTGCAGCAAGACGCACATCCGGCATTTCAACCCCGTGATCTACCGAGTTTCGTACTAGATGGACCAATGGATCCGCCAAGGCTTCCACTAAATTCTTATCTAAATCAGTCTCTTCTCCCTGCAGCTCAAGACTAATCTCTTTTCCCAGTTGTCTTGCTAAATCACGAACAACACGAGGGAATCGGCCGAATACTTTTTTGACCGGTTGCATACGTGTTTTCATGACCGATGCCTGAAGATCGGTTGTAACATGATCTAGATTACCGACAGCATTTGCAAGATCTTCGGGACTTGCTTCACCACTTTTGAGCGTAAGCAGTCTGTTTCTGACAAGTACAAGCTCGCCCACTAAATTCATAATTTCATCTAAACGGCGAGTATCAACACGTACTGTTGACTCTGCGGCAGGCTTTGCCACAGGCTTTGTTTTCGCTGTAGGCTTTGAAACAGGCTTTGCGACGGTTTTTTCAGGTTGTATACTTGATGCGGGAGCAACCTCAGCAATAAAATCACTGTCTGATAACAGTGCGGTTAAATCTTCTTCGGAGACTTCATCAGGCTCATCTAAGTCGCTTGCATCACGTTGATTAAGAAGGGCCTCAAACTCTTCATCAGACATATCTCCATCAGGGTCAACCCCCTCAGCAAGAGATAGGCCTTCGGGAGAGGATGTCTCGTCATCCGCTCCCCCATCACGTTGATTAAGAAGGGCTTCAAACTCTTCATCAGACATATCTCCATCAGGATCAGAACCTTCAGCCAGCTGTAAAACAGAGTCTCCTTCAGGAACTGACATTTCAACCTCTGGCTCAGCGCTACCGCCTTTTGTCAAACGATCTAAATCAGCTAACAAGACAGGATCATTATCGGGCAATTCCCGCTCCCCTGCCTTTAATAGATCCATTCCTTCACTCACGACATCAAATGCACGCAAGATTACATCTACAGCAACGGCATCATAAGGTACATCTCCATTACGAATTTTATCAAATACATTTTCTGCACGGTGACACACTTCAATCAAGGGAGTAATGGCCAGGAATCCTGCGCCCCCTTTTATCGTGTGAAAACCACGAAATACGGCATTAAGAAGGTCTGCATCAGTAGGTGACTGCTCAAGATCAACAAGCTGCTCATTTAGCTGCTCAATTAAGTCGCCTGCTTCAACTAAAAAATCCTGTAAAATTTCTTCATCCACAACCTTCACCTCTTTTGGTTACACCAAATGGAATCACTTCCATAAGTGGATATTATTTCTTTATTTACAGGATTCACAGCAATGACTATGCCAGTACGACCATTTTTTACGTCTTTTTAAAGCCCTAATCCTGCCAAAAGGTCATCAACATCTTCTTGTGTTTCAGCAAGGTCCTCTTTGGATTTGTCGGTAACATTAGGGCCTACGCCCTTCATTTGATCGGCCTTTTTTTGTTCATCTGTCTGCGCTCTCTCTGGGATAGCATCATAATCATGGCCTGATTCATGAATCAGTGCGATTAAGCTCTGCTCGAGAGAGGAGATTACAAGGATCACGCGATTGAGCACCTGTCCAGTCAAATCTTGAAAAGACTGAGCCAGCATAATATTCGTTAACTCGGAATTTAGGGTTGCGGTACATTCGCTAAGCAATGCCTTATCTTCCTCTGCGACAAGTGGGCTCATAAGCATCTCTAGTTGACTGAGGGCAGCCAGTGCACGCTCTGAGGATTCTAGCGTTTTATTGCTTGCCTCTTCTGTTGCTGTCATAACATACTCTAATCGTTCTGTGGCATCAGGAATATCATGCTTTGTTTGCAACAAAATTTCAGCATCACCCAGCCCTTCTAGGGTTTGATGTAAATTATGTGTTAATGAGCTGACCTGCTGAAACAATTCAGACTCTCTTACTTGTGTTAACTCATCTAGCAAGGCCTCTGCACGGGTTTCATCGCCTTGTTCAAGTGCCTCTAAAAGTGACTTCACATTCTGTTTATTAATATGGGTAGAAGATGCCATTTTTATTCCTTAGGTAAATTACAAAAAAACCCTGATCGGCAACAAGTGTCAGATCAGGGCTTTAATCAATATCTATTCGATTTAACCAGATTCATTGAACACGCTTGCGCTCAATAATCTGATACATTTGCTCATATAAAGTGGAGGCTGAAAAAGGTTTCACAATATAACCATCGACCCCAGCTTCAGCCATCCCTAAAATCTGATTACGCTTTGCTTCTGCGGTAATCAGCAGAAAAGGTAAGCAGTTTAAATCCTTATCTGCACGTATTTTTTCTAAGAGATCCAAGCCGGTCATATTAGGCATATTCCAATCGCTCACTACAAAATCGTAGCCACCAGATTGCAACATAGGCCATGCTGTTTCCCCATCATCAGCTTCCGCAGTATTATTAAACCCAAGCTCTTTGAGCAGGTTAATGACAATACGCCGCATGGTCGAGAAATCATCTACGACTAAAATTTTCATCTCTCTATTTAATGCCATCAAGATTATTTAATCCAACTTTCCATTCTTGAACGAATTCTTTTAACTGCTTGACTGTGAATTTGACTGACTCGGGATTCACTGACTTCCAATACTTGACCAATCTCTTTTAGGTTAAGTTCCTCATCATAGTAGAGACTCATCACAAGCTTCTCTCGCTCAGGAAGATTGGATATTTCGCCAACCAGCGCCTCTTGAAACCCACTTTCAACTAATTCTGCATAGGGAGTTAATCCGTTACCGACCATTCGATCCTCTGACAGCTCATCATGATCAGGCTGATCAATCGAGAGTAATTGAACAGAGCTGGTATCTTTTAAAATATGGTAATATTCGTCAAGCGTTAAGGACATTTCTATCGCAATTTCTTCATCCCGAGCCTCTCTACCTTCGCGAGATTCTACTTGATTGATGGCTTCACTAACTGCTCTTGATTTTCGGTAGACAGATCGAGGAGTCCAATCTCCTTTACGAATCTCATCCAGCATTGAGCCTCTGATACGAATCCCTGCATAAGTTTCAAAACTTGCACCTTGATTGGCATTAAACTTCTGCATGGCTTCTATTAGCCCTACTACACCAGATTGAATGAGGTCATCCACAAAAACGCTATCAGGTAGCCGGCCTTTTAGGTGATAAGCAATACGCTTCACTAAAGGTAGGTATTGCTCTAAAGGCCCTACTTCAGCGGAAGATTGCTTCTGAACTTGCTCATAGACGGATGCACCAGTCATAATTTGCTTAATGTCCTGATTGAAATAAATTTTCTACAAAGAATTGAAGATAGCCTGTAACCCCTCTCGGCATTGGCCATCTATCAACTTGCTGTGCCAGTTGTCTAAATGCTTTTGAAGCATCACAATTTGGCTTATACACCATTACCGGCACCTGTCTTTGCACTGCGTCTCGCAGGTCATGATCAAATGGAATTGATCCAAAATAGTCTAAACTAACATCCAAAAACTGTTCGCAAACTTTTGCAAGTTTTTCATAGAGTATATGACCATGCTGTGGACTGCGGCTTTGATTGGCAAGCAGCCTGAAACGGGTTAATTGATAGTCTCGACTGAGTACCTTAATTAAGGCGTAAGCATCTGTAATAGACGCGGGTTCATCTGTTACGACCACCACAACTTCCTGCGCTGCCCGACAAAAGCTCACGACACTATCAGCAATCCCTGCTGCAGTATCAATCAAGAGGATATCTAGCTTACCATTCAATTCTGAAAAAGCATTAATTATCCCTGCATTTTCTAGTGCGGACAGCTGTGCCATTCTACGCACACCCGAGGCAGCCGGGATAATTTTTAAACCACCCGGGCCTTCAATAATCACCTCTTCTAAGCTTTTTTTACCATCTAGTACATGAGATAAATTATATTCGGTCTGTAGGCCGAGCATAATGTCGACATTGGCAAGGCCCATATCGGCATCCATTAAGAGTACACGGTTGCCCATTTTACTTAATGCAACACCTAAGTTGACAGAGACATTGGTTTTACCCACCCCGCCTTTACCACTTGCAACCGCAATCACTCTCACTGGGTGAGAGGATGAATGGGTTGATTTAGGCTGACCACCTTGCATAGCTCTAAGCCCTGCTGCTTGATCATTGAGCATCTGATATCTCCTTTCCCATTCCCATACGGAATGCTTGCTCATCTTGTGATGAGTGCTTATTTTGCTGACCTAACACGATGGCTCGGTCAATTAATTCTCTTGTTCTCACAATCTCTAAATCCTCTGGAACTCTCTGACCATTGGATAGGTAGGCAATCGGTAATTGCTCTTCGACCAATAAGGTTAGGATATTACCTAACTGCAAGGCTTCATCCACCTTGGTTAGTACGCACCCTTTGAGCACTACTTGCCCAAAGGATCGAACAATATCGGTTAACACACTTAACTGTGTTGCTGCTGAAATCACCAAATAATTCCTAACAGAAGTGGCGCCTTCATGACCTGAAGTTAGTTGCTGTGATAACTGTAAATCTCTTTGACTCATGCCCGCCGTATCAATCAGCACTAATTTCTTATGGCCTAGCGAGGTTAACAAGGCATACAGCTCTCCTTGCGTACTGGCAACATGAACAGGGACATTAATTAAATCTGCAAAGGTTTTTAACTGTGCTTGTGCGCCAATTTTATAACAGTCTGTTGTAATAAGTGCAAGTTGTTCTGGTCCATTGCGCATCACAAACCGACTTGCCATTTTGGCTATCGTGGTTGTTTTACCCACACCAGTAGGGCCAACCAGCGCCACGATTCCACCTCTTTCAATAATATCACGCTCTTCGGTAGGAATACTGCGTTCAATCTCTAATAAAATATCTGACCAAGCCTGATGACTTTTAGAGTCGGTATGTTTAACCAGTTTCTGACTTAAATTCCAGCCCATCCCCAGTAGCAAGAGTCGCTTAATAAGCTCAACTTTATGCGGGTCATTTTGCTCTTCATGCCCCCAAGCAAGGCCTGAGAGCTGATTTTCAAGCATCTCTTTAACAGCTTTAATTTCAGCCGCCATCCCAGCCATCTCTCCACTATTTGCCTCCGAGCTTGCCTGTGGAGAGAGAGATGTGGATTCGACCGTCTGGTAGGTGCTGTTTACAACAGGCTTGACGCTCTGATCTGTCTGAAACTGTGTCGCTTCGGGGTCAAGTGCCGCAACAATTTCCACGCCCTCAGTGACATCTTTTGTCGAGAGAATGACGGCATCATCTCCGTGCTCGGCTCGCACAAGATTCATCGCCTGACGCATGGTTGGGGCTAAATAACGTTTAATCTTCACTGTTAGCCTCCTTGTCCTACATTTGCAACAACACTGATTTGTCGATTTTCTGGCACTTCAGAATACGCCAAAATATAGAGTGACGGCAAGCTATATCTAAATAATCGTGCTAATTGTGATCGTATTTGCGGTGCCACCAGTAAAACCGCTGATTGTCCCGACATTTCTAGCTTCTGGGCTTCCTCTTTCAGCGTGGTATGCAGCCTTTCTGCCAAACCGGGTTCGATGGCTAGCTGGCCCTCTGGTGCACCCTGCGTCGCTTGCAGCAAAATCTGTTCCAAACTAGGGTCCAAGGTGATGACTTTTAGCTCATCCTCGCTGCCAACAATATCTTGGATTATAGATCGACCAAGTGCGGCCCTCACGTAAATGGTTAATTCGTTAGCATCTTGCGTAATACCTGACTTATCCGTCAACGTTTCTAAAATAGTTCGCATATCTCGAATAGATACTTTTTCGCGCAATAAATTCTGCAATACCCGTACAACAACGGCCAACGGTAACTTATCCGGCACTAACTCATCGACTAATTTTGGAGAGGAGAGCTTTAACTTATCCAGTAACTGCTGTGTTTCATCATGACCAAACAGTTCAAACGCATAGTCTTGAATGATTTGACTAATATGAGTGGCCACTACAGTGCTGGCATCCACTACTGTATAGCCAAGCGCCTGAGCTTGATCCTGATCATTTTGGTCAATCCACACGGCATCCAAACCAAAAGTAGGATCTTTTGTCTGAATCCCTGGCACCTCCCCAAACACTTGCCCAGGATTTATGGCCATCTCTTTATCTGGGAAAACTTCCCCTTCTCCCGTTGGCACACCCATTAACAAAATTCGATATGCATTAGGCTTTAGGTCTAAATTGTCTCTGATATGAACCGGCGGCACTAAAAACCCCAACTCTTGGGAAACTTTTCGCCTTACGCCTTTCACTCGGTCAAGTAGCTGTCCATTTTGAGCTTGATCCACCATTGGTATCAGTCGATAACCGACCTCTAAACCTAGAGTATCTACCGACTGAACATCATCCCAGCTTAAATCTGCAGGCTTAACTTCCGCGGCAGGTTCAAGTTCAGGACCCGATTGAACCGCTGCGACTTCCTCTTTCTGCTGTTTAATATAAATCCAATAAGCCCCACCGCCTGCCACCGCAGCAAAACTAAGAAATGCTAGATTTGGCATGCCGGGAATAAGCCCCATAAAGCCTACAATACCCGCAGTTGTACCAAGCGCTTTAGGGGTTGCTAACATCTGATCCTGTATCTGTTCAGACATGTCTCTTTTAGCTCCCCCCGTCACTCTTGTAACAATAATGGCTGTTGCCGTAGAGAGTAAGAGCGCTGGAATCTGCGCGACCAGACCATCTCCTAACGTTAAAATGGCATACACTTCACCGGCTTCACCAAACCCTAGGTCATGCTGCCCCATTCCAACGGCAAGTCCTCCTATTAGGTTAATAAAGAGGATGAGAATACCTGCAACCGCATCTCCACGAACAAATTTGCTAGCACCATCCATCGAACCATAAAATTCTGCTTCCGTAGCGATATCTGAACGACGCTGTTGAGCCTCTTCCTGTGTAATAAGACCGGCATTCAAATCTGCATCAATGGCCATCTGTTTGCCCGGCATAGAGTCCAGTGTAAAGCGCGCGCTTACTTCTGCAACTCGGCCTGCACCTTTGGTAATAACGACGAAGTTAATGACAACTAAAATAGCAAAAACAACCATTCCTACGGCAAGATTTCCTCCAATAACAAACTCTCCAAAGGCTTCAATGACATAGCCTGCTGATGAACCTCCTTCATGACCTTCTAATAAAATAACTCGGGTTGAAGCGATGTTAAGGGAGAGTCGGAATAGTGTTGCCAGTAGAATAATCGTGGGGAAAATTGCAAAATCGAGCGGACGCTTTGCATAGAGCGTCACCATTAAAACAACTAAAGATAGGGCGATATTAAAGGTGAAAAATATATCGAGAAGAAAGGCCGGCATGGGAATGGTAACCATCGCCAAAAGTGCCAAAACAGCAATAGGTATCCCTAACCCACTCGCCATTATATGTTTAAGTTTCTGTCGTATTTGGGAAAAGTCCATCGAGGTCTTTAATCTACTTTTAAGTCAGTTAGTCAGTTTTCATTTCTTCTGGAATCGGTAAGTCGGCAAAATTAATTTTATCTGCCTTTCCGTACTCTTTAAGCTGGAAAACATAGGCCAACACAGAAGCGACCGCCTTAAATAAGTCGTAGGGAATTGGGCGGTCTACTTCGGCATTATAATATAAAGCACGTGCTAATGGGGGGGCTTCTACAATGGTTATATTATTCTCAACGGCAATCGTTCTAATTTGAGCGGCCATAAAATCTGCTCCAACCGCAATGACGATTGGCTCCTGCATATTATCGGCATCATATTTAAGGGCAACAGCAAAGTGCGTGGGGTTGGTAATGATCACATCCGCATCAGGGACTTTTTGCATTTGGCGCTGCTGGGACATTTCCCTCTGTACTTGACGAATACGCCCTTTGACCTCTGGATTACCCTCTTGTTGCTTATGCTCTTCTTTCACTTCCTGCTTGGTCATTTTAAGCT
>JAADDM010000164.1 GCA_013153955.1 Gammaproteobacteria bacterium
GGGTAGAGTAGTAAATAGACTAAAAAAGCCCAAAAAATAGGCTGGCCTTTTATAAATGTCCAATCAGCAGAAAATTCTCCACGTAAAAGCCACAAAGGAATCAATAACACCCCTAAAATATTAGTCGCAGCGGGTGAGATAGGAATAAAAACAAAGAGCAGTAAAATAATAAACAGCTCTATCGAAGAGAGCGTCTTTTTCAGATTAAAGTGCTCAGCCATTAAAAACATTTTCATGATTTACAAACCCCTAACTGATCGAGTACCTCTTTCACACCCAAGCCCTTAAGCGAGGTTTTAACTTGGTCTGGCTTCGTAAATTTTTTTAAATACAAAGGCGCGCAAGGCGATGATAAGCGAATCACTTTCGAGCCATCTGCTCCGACCAATTTTGGATCCGTTACTCGATACATAACAACCATTGGTACTTCTAAAGAGGCTGCAACATGAGATAAACCGGTATCAACTGAGACAACTCCTTTTGCAAAGTTTAATATCTGAGCGACCTCATTTACCGTTAAGCTACGCTCAGGCACCCAAGCCCTTATACCGCCTTGCGGAGTGTGATCATTTTGCGCATGACTGGCAATTCGGTTTGCACGTAGCCGCTCTTCTTCATTGCCCCAAGGCAGAATAACCGTTAGTCCTTCTGCTTCCATCTTATGTCGTAATGCAATCCAGTTCTCTTCTGGCCAATACTTCGTCTCCCATGTTGTGCCATGCAAAAACACCACATAGGGTTGGTCGAGAATATCGTCCGTTAATACTGAAGGTTTTAACCAGGCCTGGGTATTAAGCCCGTAAATAATCGGCGCATTGTCTTCAAGTCTATAGCCTAAACTTAACGCAAATAACTCCCTAATACGCTCAATCGCATGCAAGTTTTTACTGACGGGATACTTATATTGATAAAAGAGGCTAGCCAAAGGCTCTCGAATACTCGCCCAATCATAGCCTGCAATCGGGGCATTAATCTTTTTACCCACCCAAAGGCTTTTGAGCAACCCCTGAGCATCGATAACAAGATCGTATTTAGTTTGATTAAGGGTCTCAAAAAAAGTTTTCATCTCTGAACGAGTGTCCGCAGAGAACACGCTTTTTCGCCATGCTCTTAGCTTAATGGGGTAAACCTTATCGATGATAGGGTGCCAGTTTGCAATTTGTGAAAAGCTCTCTTCCACGACCCAATCAACGACCAGCCCTGGCAGGTTAAGTTGCGCATCCGACAGCGCAGGAAAAGTATGAAACACATCCCCCATTGAGGACATTTTAATCAGTAATATTCGCATTTAGTTACGCTTTAAAATTTAATACCATTGGATTATCCGTCAGCCAAGTCAAATACTTCTTAACGCCTTGCGCCACGGTATTAAAAGGCGCATCATAACCAGCGGCACGCAACGCGCTGTTATCGGCTTGGGTAAAACTTTGATACGCGCCCTTAAGGTGCTCTGGAAAAGGGATGTATTCAATATCACCTTTACCATGAAAATCAATCACGGCATCGGCAATATGCTTAAACGGCTCTGCCGCCGCAGGCCCTAGGTTAAAGATACCCGATTTCTCTGGATGATCTAAGAACCATAAGTTCACTTTAACGACATCTTCGATATAGACAAAATCACGCGTCTGCATGCCTGCGCCGTAGCCATCGTACTCACCAAACAGTTTAAGATTCTCTCCCGCTAAAATCTGGTTATGCAATTTAAAAGCGACACTGGCCATGTCGCCTTTATGCTGCTCTCTTGGACCGTAGACATTAAAGTAACGAAAGCCAACAATCTGGCTTTTGGCCTTTGGCATTACTTGACGAACATACTGATCAAACTGAAATTTAGAGTAACCATAAACATTGAGTGGCTTCTCATACTCACGAGATTCAATAAAATTTGGGCCATCGCCATAGACCGATGCAGAAGAAGCGTAGAAAAACGGAATACCCCATTCTAAACAGTAATTAAGCACATCTTTAGAGTACTCATAATTATTGTCCATCATAAATTTACCATCCCACTCAGTGGTAGCGGAACAAGCCCCTTCATGAAACACAGCCTCAATATCAGGTAACCCCTGCTCTGCAAAAATACGCTGTTGAAAGTCCTCTTTATCCAGATAGTCCGCAATATCACAATCTGCAATATTGATGAATTTTTTACCATTTTTTAGGTTATCAACCACAAGAATATCAGTACGCCCTTGTGCATTTAACGCCTTAACAATATTACTTCCAATAAACCCTGCACCACCGGTTACAACAATCATCTGCTTACCCTACTAATTTTGAAATTAAGAAGCCAACCCACACCAAAACGGCTATAAAAAAAGATAAAAATACCGCGGCTGAGCCCTGGTCTTTGGCTCGACCTGATAACGTATGAAACTCACTGCCAATTCGATCCACCACTGACTCTACCGCAGAGTTTAAAAGCTCTACCACCAAGACCATCAATAAAACAGAAATTAAGATAATTTGCTCAACCAGTGTCTCGCCTAACCAAAATGCCAATGGCGAAATACAGGCAAACAAAACGGCCTCTTGGCGAAAAGCAGCCTCATGATGCCAAGTGGCTTTAAAGCCTTTCCAGGAATAACCTGCGGCGTAAAAAACTCGCTTTAGCCCAGTATGTGGAGATTTCATTTAAGTTCCTTATCATAATCTTTGCCATAAACCATTCTAGGGGTTTCTGGATAAGTCGGTAGACAGAGAGATTTAGACTGATCCATTACACTACTGTCAACCGGAATTAGACACTGCGCGATATGGAAAAAGTCCTCCATCGTAATCGGAGAGTCTATATGGCCTAACAATAATTTATCATTCTTAGGAAACGCTTCACGGTAGTGTTCGTTTCGCCAAAAAAAGAACGGCACTTCTAGCATGGAGGCCGTTACACCATCTGGCCCATGACCTTTAAATGACTTCACATCAAAAACTTCTTCGCCATGATCTGACCAAAAGCTCAAGCCCGCCACACCTTTCAATTTTTGTAACAACCCAATCATGCGACCAACCACCTTGTCGCTATAGTGTACCGAGTCATCATACGCATTGATATAGTCTAACTGTGCATCCGAAATATCATCCCTATAAGCCGAGAGGTTTTCACGGTCTTTAAAGAGACTGTCACTGGCAGGATAGCGATTTTTATACTGAAGGTGGCTGCCCATCATGTGTACAAATATCACCTTATGTTGAGCCGAGTCATTCACAGCACGCTCTATCGCAGGCAGCATATAGCCATCATACCGACTCACCTCAACCCCATGAAAATCATTACTAATGAAATGCTGCTCTGCCGCCAAGGAAGCAAGGGGCTTGGTCGAAGACCTTAACGGCTGCTGATTTGAAATCCAAAACACTTTAAAGCCTGCCCGTTTAAACACATCCACTAAGCTCACCGACTGATATGGACTATTTTTATTCAGGGTATCTGCTGCAGTTAAGTTAACCCCTAGGGAGGGGTGTGTTTGTGCAAAATTGGAGATACTATTAGAGAAAAGTACCATTTCATCTCTTACTGCATTTAAGCGTGGAGTCGTCTCTCTACCGTAGCCATATAAGGACATATGTTTACGCCCCAAGCTTTCGCCAATCACCACAAGATACGTCTGCGCTTTACCTGATAACGGCTTCGCTTCAAACTGACTGTTTTCATAAAAATCTTTACGGTTAGCAACAATCAGCTCTATCGATTGATGGTCACCGTAATAATCAATGGCAACACCAGAAAACCCGGGAACAACATCAAAAGCTCGACCTCTATCATTCACCTGCTGAATCGCAATTAAGAGCATCAGCACACCCAACGCTGTAAACACTTTTTGACGAGTCTGTTTTGGCGCAGTGAACTGAACTGTTTTTAACGCGTAAAAAATCCCCAGCCAATACACGGCAAGCACAAGTACATTCTCAATACTTGCATAGGCCTGAAAAAACTCAAATGCCTCCGAAGCGTCCGTTAAAGCAATTGCCTCAAAGGTTGAACTAGTAAACACGCCACCAAATGTAATCGCATAAATCAGATCCAAGCTACCCGATATTGCAAAAAATAGCACAATACTCAGCCAAATCTTTTGTAATAAAGGGGCGCTAAAAAGATAAGCGACCCCTCCCAATAAAATTAACCAGCCTAAACGCGCATTGAATTCCGAGCCTCTAATAAAATCAGAGTACACCGCCATCATGAATAAAGGAAAAAATAGGACAAAGACCGTTAGCCACCAGTGTGATTTAAATACATCCTTAATATGCGCAGCCATTTTTCTCAACTTTAAACCCTATTTATAGACAAACAGAATTCTATCATTTCTAACCAGCCACACACTAAAAAAGGTAGAATAGTTGCCATTAAACCTTAGATAAGCACCCTTAATTATGTATGAAATAACCACCCGCTGGCAAAGAGTCAAAGCACTTTATGAGTTCTGGATTATTGACCATGAATTTATTCGAGCACTGTACAGAAACTTTCACGCCATTTCTGACAACGCCTATCGCAGCAGTCACCCTTCGCCTCGATTCATCAAAAAACTTCAGCAGAATATTGGCTTAAAGACCATTATTAACTTGCGAGGAGAAAATATGACAGGGCAGTACATGCTTGAACGTGAAGCCTGCGAAGCCTTGGGTGTTACCTTAATTAGCATCCCATTTTCATCCCGAACAGCGCCCCCTGCTGAGAGCATTAAAAAGCTTTTTTCCGCTTTGGATGAAGCTGAGTACCCAATCCTATTCCACTGTAAGTCTGGGGCTGATAGAGCCGGCATTGGTAGTGCACTCTATCAATTTTATAAAAATGACGTCCCTCTCGATGAAAGCCGTCAATTGCGCTGGCAGTATGGACACATTAAATCATCTGAGACAGGGGTTTTAGATCATTTTGTAGAGACTTGGCAGACCTATCATGCAGAAAACCCTGATGTAGACTTTATGACTTGGGTTGAAACTGAATACGATTTTAAAGCGGTCAATCAATCTTACTCAGCCTCCCGTTTAGGCAATATTTTGGTTAACAAAATTCTACGCAGAGAGTAGTCATGGCGAATTCAGAAACATTAAAGCTCTATCGTCGACTACTCAGCTACATCCTTCCCTTTAAAGGCATGATTGCCATTACGCTTTTGGCCTTGGTCGTCATTGCCATAATGGAACCCGCTACCGCCATGGTCTTTAAAGAGTTAGTTGATGAAAGCTTAATCGCTAAAAACCCAGACTCCTTTGTTATTGTTCCGATGATGCTTGCAGGCGTCTTTATATTGAAAGGCATTGCTGAATACTTCAGTAAAGTTTTTAGTCAATGGATCGCTCAAAAGGCCATCTTGGCCATTCGTGCCGACATGTTTCATAAGATACAACACCTGCCCTTTAGCACCTTCAAAAGCTATGGAACAGGCCAGTTAATGTCTAAAATCACCTATGATGTCCCACAAGCCAGTGATGCGCTATCCACCGCTTGGGTAACCATTATTCGTGATAGCATGATCATCATCGCACTGCTGTCATACCTGCTCTATATCTCATGGGAGCTCACCTTAATGATGCTACTCATCGGGCCTATTGTCGCTTGGATAATCGATAAAGCGAGTCGATTAATGCGGCACTCCAGCCATGCCATGCAGCAGAACATGGGACAACTGACCCACCAGTTAGAGGAGAGCTTAACCGGCCATCAAGATATCAAAATTTATGGTGCCGAGGCCTATGGGCAAAAGAAATTTAAACGCACGGCAACCGACCTACTTAACAACACCATGCAGGTCACAAAAGTCTCCGCCCTTAATGTTCCCTTAGTGCAAATTTTAGCCGCCATTGCCCTATCCATTATTGTCTATATTGCCATGCAAATGTCGGCCAAAGATTTTTTCACCCCTGGAGAGTTGCTCGCATTCATTACTGCAATGGGCCTTATTTTTGAACCCATCAGACGCCTAACAAATGTAAATGAAGTCGTGCAAAAAGGCATGGCGGCGGCAGAAAGTATCTTTGAATTACTTGACCAACCCAATGAAAGTAACGAAGGAAGTGATCGTCTTAAATCTATAAAAGGTGAACTTCACTTTTCAAAGGTCAGCTTTCAATATCCAAACAGTGATGACTTTGCACTCCAGAACATAACCTTAGACATCCCTGCGGGCAAAACCACCGCATTAGTCGGCCAGTCGGGCAGTGGCAAATCAACACTGGTCAATCTGATTGCCCGTTTTTATGATGCGACATCAGGCGAAATTACCCTAGACGGTCAATCTATTGAAACCCTAGAGCGTCACTACCTAAGGCAACAAATTGCCCTCGTTAGCCAAAAGGTGACTCTATTTGATGATACTGTTGCAGCCAATATCGCTTATGGCATGGAGACGGCTTGCCCTCAAGAAATAATGGAGGCTGCCAAATCTGCCCACGCTTGGGAGTTCATTGAAAAATTGCCCAACGGCCTAGAGACTCGCATTGGTGAAAACGGTAACTTACTTTCAGGTGGTCAGCGTCAACGCATTGCCATCGCACGAGCCTTTTTAAAGAACGCACCTATCTTAATTTTTGATGAGGCCACTTCTGCCCTAGATAACCAAAGTGAGCAGATGATTCAGCAAGCGATGGAAACCCTTAAAAAGAACCGTACAGTGATTGTGATTGCACACCGATTAAGCACGATTGAACATGCCGATAATATTGTGGTCATGCAGTCTGGCCAATTAATCGAACAAGGCTCTCATGCAAGTCTTTTGAGCCAAAAAGGCCTGTACTCAAGCCTTTATCATCAGGGTAAAACAATCGATGACTGAAACAACCAGGCCTGCTAAAAATCGAGCTAAGCACACAGCCACCCCAGACAACCGCACCTTTCAAAAAGCCTTTCTACACCCTAAATACTGGGGTATCTGGTTAGGCATTGGCATATTACGCTTACTGGGCATGCTCCCCTACCGAGCTAAATTTGGAGTGGGTAAATTATTAGGGAAACTCTTATGGATGCTTGCCCCCAAGCGTAAACGCTTGGCACAGGCCAATATAGCGCTCTGCTTCCCAGACAAAAGCCCTTCTGAACAGCAAGCGATTCTTAAGGCCCATTTTGAATCGCTAGGCCTCTCGTTAATGGAGATGGCACTGGTGTGGTGGGGAGATCATAAAAAAAATCATGCGTACGCATTTGAAAGAGGCATTGTTCGCTTTATCGGCGAGAACAACCTTAAAGAGGCGCAGGATAAGGGCAAAGGCGTACTCATCCTAGCCCCGCACTTTACCACCTTAGAACTCACAGGCCTGTTTGTCTCTTTTTTAACCAACTACCACGCGGTGTATCGACCCCATGATAATCCCTTAATGGATTACCTCATTGCTAAGGGACGCTCAATTCAGTTCAGTGATGGTCAAACCGTTCAGCCAGTTTCTAACAGAAACACCCGTTTAATGCTTAAAACACTTAAATCAGGTGGCAGCATGACCTTTCTGCCTGATCAAAAATATGGTGATAAAGGACACGTCAAAGTGCCCTTTTTTAACCACCTTGCTAACAGCAACCCCGCCACCTCTAAAATCAGCAAAATGACAGGCTGCGCAGTCGTCCCGACCTTTACCCGTCGCCTTGAAAACAATCAATACGAAGTCGAGTTCCTCCCTGCTTTAGATAACTTCCCTTCTGGGGATGATGCGGCAGATACGATTCGCCTACATCAGCTATACGAGGCTGAAATCAAACGTAATCCAAGCCAGTACCTTTGGGTACATAATCGCTGGAGCTTAAAAGACTATTAAAGACTGGCTAGACCGCTACCAATCCGCTAACCACTAACCACTAACCACTAACCACTAACCTAAACCTAAACCTAACGTTTTTTTCAAGCCCCACAAAAAAGACCGTGATTGCTAGATAACAATCACGGTCTTTTTTTAACGCTTTTTAAAACAACCAGGCCTGCCTATAAAGCAGATTGCATGGCTGTATTAAGCATGCTCGATTAGTGATGACCCGAATGATTCGGATCAAAGTCTTTCAAGGTATACTCCGCACCACAGTAGGGGCAGCGAGCCGTACCCGTCTGCTCAATCGGTAGATAGACCTTTGGATGAGAGTTCCAAACACTCATATCCGGTGTAGGACAGTGCAAAGGCAGATCATCATAAGTCACTTCATAATGTTTTTTTGAATTGGTTGAATTGCTCATAATCTCTCTCGCTTATTTAACGGTTGAAAGCCAGTCTAGGTGCGCTTCAGAACGGCCATGGACAATATCAAAATACAACGTCTGTAGCTTCTCGGTAATCGGGCCACGCGAGCCTTCACCAATCGGACGGTTATCCAATTCACGAATCGGCGTCACTTCCGCAGCCGTCCCTGTAAAGAAGGCTTCATCAGCAATATAGACTTCATCGCGGGTGATTCTTTTTTCAATGACTTCAATGCCCATATCTTTTGCAAGCCCCATAATGGTCTTACGCGTAATACCGTCTAAACAACAGGTTAACTCAGGTGTATAAAGCGCCCCATCCTTAACCATAAAGAAGTTCTCTCCAGACCCTTCAGCCACATAGCCATCCACATCTAACAACAATGCTTCGTCACAACCGTGGCTAATCGCCTCTTGCAACGCGAGCATTGAGTTCATATAAGACCCATTAGATTTAGCCTTAGTCATCGTCACATTCACATGGTGACGTGTATAAGAAGAGGTCGCAATTTTAATCCCACGGGTTAAATTCTCCTCCCCCATGTAAGCACCCCACTCCCAACCTGCAACCATGACGTGTACTTTTAGGTTATCGGCGCGTAATCCCATGCCTTCTGAACCATAAAAGGCCATTGGGCGAATATAAGCTGAATCTAGATTATTCTGCGCAATCACATCTTTATGCGCCTGATTAATCGTCTCTTTATCAAACGGCATGGTCATATTAAGGATTTTTGCCGAGTTAAATAGACGATCCGTGTGTGCTTCTAACTTAAAGATAGAGGTCCCTTGCTCAGCATGATAGGCTCTCACACCCTCAAACACACCCATTCCATAATGTAATGTATGCGTTAAAACGTGAACCTTCGCATCACGCCAAGGAACCATCTTGCCATCTAACCAGATGACGCCATCTCTATCTGCCATTGTTTGCATTTAAAAGCACTCCACAAAATCTATTGATAATAATAAGTGCAATATTCTATCCTAAACCGACCGAATCTGCCTTTATATTATTAAGTCCGTTTCCTATTTAAGGTGTCCTGCATTCCACGTAAACGTAAATCAAAGTTTACCCACGCTTTCTTTTATCTTAATGAGGCTGAAATATGTCCAACTGTAAAATGACTTGATATTTTTACTCACTTCTATAGAATCACTTCTTTGGATTAAAAACCCCAAAGAAAGCAACCGTACAAATTCGGCCTGGTTAGGCTCTATTTTTAAGGCGTTGGCACTGAATCGAGTCACTCTTCAATGCCCACGATTTACAAATAGACTGCTGACCTTACCGTCTTTAGGTTGCTTTTTTCGTTTATAAGAATCGTATAAATTTAGCTGCCCGTTAAACGGCACAGAGAGAGCACTATGTCAAACCCCTTAATGAACACTTACGCCAGACTGCCCGTTACTTTTGAACGCGGTGATGGCGCAACGCTAACCGACACGCAAGGTAAAACTTACCTGGATGCATTAAGTGGCATTGCCGTCTGTAGCTTGGGGCACGCGCACCCAGCCATCTCTGAAGCAATTTGTGCACAAAGTAAAAAGCTGATACACACCTCAAACCTATACCAAATTGAGAACCAGCAGCAGTTAGCGGATAAATTAATTGACCTATCCGCCATGGAACGCGTCTTCTTCTGTAACTCAGGGGCGGAAGCCAATGAAACCGCATTAAAAATTGCCCGTAAGTTTGGTAACGAACAAAACATCGCCAACCCAAGCGTCATCGTCATGAACAATAGTTTTCACGGCAGAACAATGGCGACTTTATCCGCCACTGGCAACGATAAAGTGCACGAAGGTTTTCAGCCACTCGTGAGTGGGTTTATTCGCGTGGACTACGATGATATCGCCGCGGTGGAACACCATACTCAGAACAAAGACATCGTCGCCATTTTGGTTGAGCCTGTTCAAGGCGAAGGTGGCGTACACGTGCCACAAGCAGGTTATCTAACCGCACTTAGAAAAATTTGCGATGAAAACAACTGGCTCTTAATGCTTGATGAAATTCAAACTGGCCTTGGACGAACTGGCGAATGGTTTGCTTTTCAGCATGAGAACATCACCCCCGATGTGATGACACTTGCCAAAGCACTTGGCAACGGCATGCCTATTGGCGCTTGCCTAGCCAAAGGTCGCGCCACCAATGTATTAGTGCCGGGCAATCACGGCACCACCTTTGGCGGCAACCCCTTAGCTTGTGCCGCAGGGTTGGCCGTGATTAATGTATTGGAAACCAATCAATACATTCCAACCATTGCCAAAAAAGGCCTCGCACTGGTCAATCAATTTAAAAGCACGCTTTCAGATCAAGCGGGCATTGTGGATATTCGAGGCAGAGGCTACATGATTGGCATTCAGCTTGACCGCCCTTGTGCTCAGTTAGTCGGCCTCGCGCTTGAAAAAGGCCTGCTTATTAATGTCACGCGTGGCGATACGGTTCGCCTGCTGCCCCCCTTTGTCATGAGCACTGAACAAACTGAGCAACTGATTCATGAGCTGAGCGAACTCATTCATGACTTCCTCAACCAGTAGAAACCCAAATTCATAAATAGACCTATTAACAGAAGACTAGACCTATGACTGTAAGACACTTTTTAACCCTTAAAGACTTAACCCCCGCAGAACTTAATCAGATTATGATGCGCGGCATTGAGTTAAAGCAGATGCAAAAAGCAGGCGAAATCTTTGAGCCGCTTAAAAACCAGACGCTGGCGATGATTTTTGAAAAATCTTCAACCCGTACTCGTATTTCGTTTGAGACTGGCATGACCCAGTTTGGGGGGCACTCCCTGTTTCTCTCTTCACGAGACACCCAGCTCGGCCGTGGTGAACCCATTGCAGATAGCGCACGCGTTATTTCAAGCATGGTAGACGGCATTATGATTCGTACCTTTGGGCACGACATTGTAGAAACCTTTGCCAAACACTCCTCTGTGCCGGTTATTAACGCCCTTACCGACGACTTCCACCCTTGTCAGTTGCTGGCAGATATGCAAACGTATCAAGAGCACCGTGGCAGCATTCAAGGTAAAACCGTTACTTGGGTAGGCGATGGCAACAACATGTGTCACTCCTACATTAACGCTGCGGCGCAGTATGACTTTAAACTACGCATCGCCTGTCCTGAAGGCTACGATCCAAATATGGATTTGGTCAACGCTCATAAAGACCGCGTAGAAATTGTGCGCAATACACTAGATGCTTCGGAAAATTCTGACCTGATTGTGACAGACGTTTGGGCAAGCATGGGACAAGAAGAGGAGCAAAAGCTTCGCGAAGTCGCTTTTGCTGACTACCAAGTCAACACATCCGTCATGCAAAAAGCCGATACCGACGCACTCTTCATGCACTGCCTACCTGCCCACCGTGGCGAAGAGGTGACTGCAGACGTAATTGATGCCAAAGATACCGTGGTGTGGGATGAAGCAGAGAACAGACTACACGCTCAAAAAGCCCTGCTTGAGTTTTTAATGTCTAAAGTATAAAGAACGCTCGTTCTATTAAGGCTAGATTCAAGCAATAAAATCACCCTGTAAACCTGCGTTTTCAGGGTTTTTTATGCCTTAAATTTACGTAAAGTGAAAGGTAAAAATGAAACAACCAGGCCTGGTTGTTTAGAACCCATAAAAAAAACATCAATTCTAATATAGCGCCTAAACAATTACCCTCTAAAAACGCCACCTGAAACCCTGCTCCCACTCTTTCATAAGCCTTTCATCACCTTAGCCCAAATAGCAGCAACCTCAGCCCTCTGTTCTTGGTAACAGCCTTGATCCACTAAGGGCTTCTGATTTTGAAGGGCAACTCGATGGTATTTTGAGCGGTAAACTTTGTAGGCTTCTATCAATGATGTGACATCTGCCTGGGAGAGAATTCCAAACTGTCCAACCTGCTCTAAAATTCGCCAATTATCACTGAAATGACACAGTTCAGGGTACGCATGGGCATAAACCAACACCCAATATTGCACCATAAATTCAATATCAATCACGCCTCCCTTGCCCTGCTTTAGGTCAAATATTTGGTCGGTACTTTTATCCAGTTCATCGCGCATTTTTTGGCGCATTTCAACCACCGCCAGTCGAACTGCCTCAGCCTCTCTCTTCTGTTGCAAAAAGGCGCTTTTAAATGCATCAAAGCGAGCAACAC
>JAADDM010000229.1 GCA_013153955.1 Gammaproteobacteria bacterium
CGATATTGTCATCCTCTTAACCATTATCTCTACCGTGCATATTCTCTATTTTATTAGGCGTGTTAAAGATGCCATTAAGGCCATTGATGAAATCGCCAGTGATCAATTAACAGAAGAGATCAATACCTACGGCCAAAATACATCAGGGGTGATTAACCGACGTATTAAAACCATGCAGATTCGCTTAGGTGCTCAACGTAATGAGATTAATACCGTTGCCAGACGCTCTCAACGTCTTGAGGCTGGACTAGACAACCTCAATGCTAATATCATGCTGGCAGATCAGAACGGAACCATCACCTACTTTAACGCCTCTTTAAAATCGTATCTAGCAGAGCTTTCTCCTAAAATTATAGAAGAGATTCCAGACTTCAATCTAGAGAACCTTGTCGGTAAAAATACCGGTTGCCTGTTTAACAAAAACCCTGATTTACTGGCAGCTGTTTACAGTATCACTGACGCTGAAACCCATAAATTTGAGTTTTTTGGTGCCCAATTGCAACTGCAAATGAGTCCAATCTTTAACCAACAAGGTCAAAAATTGGGCTTGGTAATTGAGTGGCAAGATATCTTCCAAGAACTCTTTGTGCAGGACAGTATTAAAGCCTTAGTACACGACGCGAACCACGGTAAGCTTCACTCTCGTTTAGATACAAGTCAACTCTCAGGCTTCTACCTTGAACTAAGTGATGAAATTAATGGCTTGATGGAAAACCTACAGGGGTCTCTGGTAGAGATATCAACCTTAATCGGAAGCCTCTCCGTTAAAGACTTAACGGTTAAAGCGGAAGGACAGTTTCATGGTCAATATGAGTGGACCATCGGTAACCTTGAAAGTGGAATAGAGTCTCTAAGAGAGTCTTTCTGCCGCGTCAATAACCAAGCCTCTGAAGTGACTCAGTCAGCCCAGCATGTTGCAAAAAGTAATGACCAATTATCCAGCTCTATTCAGAGCCAGGCACAAGAGTTGCAAAAAACTTCATCAGCGATGCGCAGCCTAACAGACATGGTGGCACAAACATCACAGCAAGCCCAAACCTCTAACGAACTGGCTAAAACCACTCAACAACAAGTTGAAGAGGGCAATAGAAGCATGGAGGAGGCGATTATTGCCATGCAAGAGATTCATGAGGTCAGCACTGAAATTACAGGCATTGTGGGTCTCATCGACAGTATCGCTTTCCAAACCAACCTATTGGCGTTAAACGCGGCAGTAGAAGCCGCTCGTGCTGGTGAGCACGGACGTGGCTTTGCTGTGGTTGCGGGAGAGGTAAGAAACTTAGCCCAAAAATCGGCTGATGCAGCGAAAGACATCAAAGGGCTCATTAATACGACTTCGCAAAAAATAGAGCAGGGAACCATTAAGGTTCAAACCACTGCGGACTCTTTAAATACCATTATTAGCCAGGTCAATGAGATGTCGAGTAACATCGCCCTCATTACCGATAACGCTCAAGAGCAGTCAGCTCAAATACATGAAGTAAACCAATCAATTACCATGCTTGATAAAGCCGCTGATAATAACTCAACACTGGTGCTTGAAAACTCCTCACTGGCCGATTATCTAGGGGATGTTGCCAATAGCATGGATACCCTAGTAGGTAGCTTTAAGTTAGGGGATTGTAACAGTGCCACAGAGGGATCTGACAGTGGCAACGAATCTATAGTCCTGGTTGTGGATGACAACATCTCTAACCAGAAAGTCGCCGTACTGCTCTTAAATAAGTTCGGCTATACCACTAAGGTTGCCTCTAACGGTCGCGATGCTCTGTCACAGTGTAAACGCTACAACCCTATGGGCATTTTGATGGACATTGAAATGCCTATTATGGATGGATTAGAGGCTACCCAAGCCCTTAGGGCCTCAGGCTTTAAGCGTCCAATCATCGCCTACACGGGCCACTCAAGCGATTATCGACAGACCATCATTGATGCAGGCATGAATGATACTGTTCGTAAGCCAATTAAGCCGGCTGAACTCAAACAGGTATTTGAAGCGCAAGGCTGTAAACCTAATCCAAATCATAGTGAAGCCGCTAGAGAGCGTCGTGAAAAAATCATTAAAACATCAAGCGTTGCTCAAACCTACGTCAAAATGATAGAAGCACACCTTGGCTGGAAAAATAAAATTAGAAGCCTCGTTGATGGTCGTGATATTGGCGTCAGTTATGAAGCGGCGATTGACCATACTGCCTGTGCATTAGGTAAATGGTACTATGAAGGCGCAGGACAAAGCCTAATGGATCTACCGCTTATGAAAACCCTAGGGGTTGAGCATATGGAGATGCACGCCACTATCAAGATGGTCATGGATGCGTTTGCAATTGATGATTACGATACGTTAAAAGTGGGCGTTGCTAAAATTGATGTGCAAAGTGATAAGGTCGTTGAGTGCCTCAATGAGTTAATTTTAACCGAAGAGTAATAGTCACACTTCGTTACTACGTTCTTTAAGCCTGTATCAAATCTAAATAGATTGCTGCAGGTTTTTTGCCCTCTAAAACAGGGGATAATCTATCTTAATAGGCCTTTATACCAACACACAATTTTAAGTATAATACCCCATCAATAAAATTGTGTTCACTCTTAAACAATGGATAACACTCCGTGTCAGACAAAATTAATACCGCCCTATCAGAGCGTTTCCAGGCTCTACAAGTCCATGTAAACCAACAGATAATTGGTCAACCACAACTGACAGAAAGGCTTTTAATAGCCCTTTTATCAGAGGGACATCTATTGGTCGAAGGACCACCAGGCCTGGCTAAAACAAAAGCGATAAAAGTCCTATCTGGTCTGCTAGAGGGTGCTTATAACCGTATTCAGTTTACCCCTGACTTACTGCCATCTGACATTACAGGTACAGATATTTATCGTCCAGAGACGGGCGAGTTTGAGTTTCAAGCAGGCCCTGTCTTTTACAACCTTGTACTCGCCGATGAGATTAACCGTGCGCCGGCTAAGGTACAAGCCGCCTTACTGGAAGCGATGGGCGAAGGCCAGGTCAGTGTTGGGCAAGACACTTATGCCATGGAGGAGTTTTTCATGGTCATGGCTACTCAAAACCCTCTTGAACAAGAGGGAACCTATCCGCTGCCTGAAGCACAGTTAGACCGTTTCATGATGCACGTCGCCATCGACTACCCTGATGCCGAGAGCGAGCTGAAAATTCTTAACCTCGTCGAAAATGAAGCCCGCTTTGTTGAACCTGAGGCCTTTGAAATAATTACTCAGGCAGAGCTGTTTGAAGCCCGAGATGATATTCTAGAGCTCCATGTTGCTGACAGCATTAAAACCTACATAGTCGAACTGGTCATGGCCACCCGTAAGCCCGAAGCCTACAGTGCCGACCTTGCCAAATTCATCGCCGTAGGGGTTAGTCCAAGAGCCACCATTGCCCTCTCACGTGGTGCTCGAACCCACGCCTGGCTGCAAGGCCAAAGCTTTGTTACCCCTGATAATGTACAAGCGGTTGTGCATGATGTATTTCGTCATCGAATATTGCTCAATTTTGAAGCGGATGCACAAGGCATGACAGCGGATCATGTTGTTGACCAAATTCTTAGTTTTGTACCTGTTACCTAGTGAAAATAGCCTTATTAACACGCATTTTGCCTCTGACAATTTATCTCTACTCAAACAGTAAGCGATTAAGTCTATGACGGATACGGAAAACCCACACACTTCACCTGTTTCACCTAGTCTTTATAGCCAACTAGATGACCTTATCGGCTATAGGTTCCACGTGAAACAAAAAAAGATGACACATCAGAATGGACTTGTTTCAAGTGGCTCTGGTGGGCACCAGGCGCTGCGTAAAGGTCGAGGCATGATATTTAGTGAAGTACGCCCATACCAAGCCGGCGATGACATTAGACATATCGACTGGCGAGTCACGGCACGTACCCAAAAAACCCATACAAAGGTCTTTATTGAAGAGCATGAACGACCTACTCTGCTGATTACCGAACAGACATCCGCACTCTTTTTTGGGACAAAAACTCGGCTAAAAACAGCACAAGCGCTCAATATTACCGCTATCTTGTCATGGGTAGCACTCGCACAAAATGAACGGGTGGGGGGCTTAACCTTTAACGATACACAACACGCCTGGGTTGCCCCAAAACGCAGCACCCAAACACTGCTACACCACTTACAGCAATCCATCTCACTGCAACAACACCTAACCCAACCCAAAAAAGCTAACCCAACCCACTGGCAAGCAACGCTTAAACAACTCACTCGCGTCATCAAGCCAGGAAGCAAAGTATTTTTAGTGGGCGATATGATGCAACTGACACAAGAGAGCTTTGCCTATATTCAAAAGCTTGCTAAGCATAACGATATGGTTGCCATTCATATCTATGACTCGCTTGAAAAATCCCTGCCAAATCAAGGTTGGCTCAGTATGACCCTGTCCTTAGCTTCTGGCAGCCTTTTTAAGATAAACAGTGGCCGTGCTACAACACGTGAAGCGTATGCTCAACTATATGAAACTCAGTGGCAAACTGCCAAAGAGCGCTTTACGGCACTCAAACTACCGCTGATCGAAATTGGCTGTCACCAAGATCCTATTGCCAGCCTACTTGCACACAAGGTCATTCGCTAATGCCTCTCACACCACAACAAATTGAGCAACTTAATCAACTGGCGGATATTCAACTGCCAGAACCTATCGGTTGGTGGCCGTTAGCGAGTACCTGGTGGATTATGATAACGCTGATTGGGGTTATTATAGTGGGCGCGATTTGGGTCTATTTTGAGCAGAAAAAACGTAATGCCTATCGCGTTGAAGCCCAAGCATTGCTTGATGATATTATGCAAAAATCAACTGAGCAGATGGATAACAGCCCCAGTCAAAAAATCCTTGAGATTAATAGAGTCCTTAAACAGGTTGCCTTAACCGCTTATGGTCGTGTTCAAGTCGCCCAATTAAACGACCAGGCCTGGTTAAATTTCTTAAAAGAGAAAGCCAGCTATATTCCTCAACCAGATCACCTTATTGAACACCTAAGATTAGCCTATCAGCCTCCAGCCCAAGATACGAGTGCGCTCAAACAGCAGTATGAACAGCTTAATGAGTGGCATCGCTACGCTCAAAAATGGATTAAAGGACACCACCAATAATGGAGTTTTTAACCCCCCTGTTTGAAATTGAATTTATGTGGCCTTGGGTCATCGCCTTTCTGCCTCTACCTTGGATTGTACGTAGAGTTGTGCGTGCTGTCCCCCAAAAACAGACTCCCCTGCTTGCCCCACAGATTATCAACCGTATTGAGCACGAACTTGCTCAAGAGCAACTGGTCAATGCCGCACCCTCGGCTTCAAGCATCCCACCCCTTTTTGTACTGTTATGGTTGCTGATTTTATTAGCTGCGGCACGTCCCATCTGGTATTTAACACCGACCCCTTTCCAAGTAAGCGGTAAGGAGATGATGCTCGCGGTTGATTTATCAGGCAGTATGCAGAAGCAGGATATGTATCTTAATGGCCAGGATGTTAACCGTTTGGTTGCCGTTAAATCCGTGGTCTCAAACTTTATTCAACAGCGTCAAGGCGATCGTATTGGCCTTGTCGTTTTTGGAACTCAGGCCTTTTTACAAAGCCCACTGACCTATGATCTCAATACCGTTAACAGCCTGCTTAATGAGACTGAAATTAGCATGGCAGGTAACAATACAGCCATTGGTGATGCCATTGGATTAACCCTAAAACACCTTCAAAAATCTAACGCTAAAAATGCCGTTTTAATTCTATTGACCGACGGCTCCAACACCGCAGGCAAGGTCAATCCAGTTGAAGCGGCAAAAAGAGCGGAACAGATGGGGCTTAAAATTTATACCGTGGGTGTGGGGCGTGTCTCCTCACGCACTGGATTAGATATTTTTCTGAGCGGAAAGTCTGATATGGACATTGATACCCTAAAGCTAATCGCGGACATAACCCACGGTCAATTCTTCCAAGCCAACGACACCCAGCAACTTAGCCGAATTTATCAGTTTATTAACCAGTTGGAATCAACCGACCACACGGTACATAGCTATCGCCTGCACTCCGAGCTCTACTTTTGGCCGCTTGGTGCTGCATTTTTATTAAGCCTTGGACTGGCTTTTATTCAAATACAGCGACGAGGGCAATAACATGACAGAGTTCTATCAACTACAACTGTTAAGACCTTTATGGCTACTCGGCATTGTGCCTGTTATCGTGCTTATTTGGATGGCATGGCAGCTCAATCAACAGCAAGGTGCTTGGCACAGACTGATTGCTCCGCAATTCAGAACCCTACTATTAGGCGCTTCAGAACAACCCTCTTTAACACCCGCTAGCCGATATGGATTGCTTGGTCTAGGAACATTGTGGCTAATCATGCTGATAGCCCTATCAGGCCCCTCTCTAAAATCCGTTGATATGCCTGCTGAAAAGAGCCAGCAAGGTACCGTCATTATCCTAGACCTGTCGCTCTCTATGTTGGCCGATGACATCGCCCCTAACCGATTAAGTCGCCTTAAATTTACCCTCACCGATCTATTGAAACAGCACCCAGAGATGGCGACAGGCCTAGTGGGTTATGCACAAACAGCGCATACCATTACGCCCATATCAGAGGACAATCAAACCCTACTTGAAATTCTACCGAGTTTAAACCCCATCATCATGCCAGCCTACGGCTCCGAGCCGTTGCAAGGCTTTCAACAGGCAAACTCGCTGTTAGAAGGAGCACATATCAATCAGGGCCATATTATCTGGATGACCGATGATATTGAAACAGACCAGGTAGAGCCGCTCCGTCAATGGATTCAAGCCCATGACTACAGTGTGAGTATTCTCATGATAGGAACCCAAGCAGGCGGCGCAGTGCATATCCCTGACTACGGCCTCCTAAAAGAGGATAACGGTAAGATTGTTATGCCGACTTTGCCAAGTCAACGGTTTAAGCCGCTTGGGGAAATACCGAAGGTTAAACTAAATCAATTCAGTCTAACAGAGGATAATCTAACCCCATTACTGCCCCCTGTCATAGCCAATAAAAAGTCGACTCAGGATAAACAAGAGACACCAGAGAGTGAACAAGCGATTGCTCACCCATTAGATGAGGGCGCCTGGTTCATTCTACTACTGCTGCCAGTTTTACCTATTTTATACCGTAGGGGCTGGATTATCGCCCTTACTTCGATAACCACTCTTCCGCTTGCAGCCCTACTCACCATTGGTAGCTTGGGCATGCTATTACACCCTAACTCAGCCATAGCGCAGAGCACCTCAGAAGCGTCGAGCGAGAACTCAGTTGAAGCTAAATTGCCTGATTTTATTGATGTTTTTAAATCCATGAATCAGCAAGGCTACCAGGCCTGGCAGAAAGGCAATTACCAAACCGCTTTAGATCATTTTGAAGACACACAGTGGCGGGCCAGTGCCGAGTATCGTCTTGGCAACTATGACAAGGCTGCACTGCTTTTTACCCAAGATAAAAGTGCAAAAGGACATTACAATCGAGGGAATGCCCTTGCCAAATCAGGTAAGCTAGAAGCAGCTAAAGAGGCCTATGAAACGGCCATCAAACAGCTGCCGACAGCAGAGTTATTAGCCAACATTCAAACCAATCTAAAGCTGGTTAATAAACTGATTGATGAACTCATTGACACACAAACCTCACAATCAGATTCAGAACAACAGCCCCCCAAGCAATCCGCGCAGCCGACAAAGCCCAAGGCAGCTGATGCTAAGCAGGCTCAAGACCAACAGCAAGCTAATGAAGCGAAAGACTCTAATGCCAAAACAACCCCTAATAGCCCTGATACCAATCCCTCAGGGGCGCAAAAAGGCGCTAACGAAAACAGTGAGGCAACGGGGGACGCACCCCCCCCTAAATCCAATGGAAAGGGTTCTGACGAAACAGATCCCTCAAACCCCACCTCATCTTTAGCACAGCAAGGTAGCTCAAAAGGTAATCAAGATGATACAGAAACAAATCAAGAGGCTATGGGGCAGATAGACAGCGAACAGTTTAGCGATGCCGCGACTCAGAACACCCAGGCAGATGCAGCACTTAATACAAGTAAAGTTGAGACTCAAGATGGCTTGAATAAAGCCTCACGACCTACTTCTAGCGAGAAAAAAGCCGTACTGATAGAGGCTGAGCGCGCCAAGCAACAAGAAGCACAACAGGCGACCCAAAACTGGCTTAAACAGATTCCAGATCAACCAGGCCTGTTCCTAAAACGCAAATTTGAATACCAATTTCAGCAACAGAAACCAACCGCTGAACCTGGTGGGCATAAACAGTGGTAACACCCCATAACCCTGACAGCTTTTATTGGCTGACCACCCTATTTACTAACCCGTAATCACCGAGTTTAATATGAGTCAATTCACACATCATTTAGTGCCTTTACAGGCGCTCGTCAAATCCATTGGATTTAGCCTACTCCTGCTTACCCCTATGCTTAGCTTTGCAGATAAAATGACCGCCTCAATTGACCGAAAAACCATTGAGATGGGCGACATTATCACACTCACGATTGAGACTGATTTTCAAACCTATGGCCGTCAACCAGGCCTTGAAAAACTAAAAGATCTGTTTGAGGTACTCGGGCAACAACAAAGTAACCAAATTCAACTCATCAACGGCAGTTTTAACTCAATCAGTCGTTGGCAGATTAAACTGCTCGCAAAACAGCCCGGGAAATACACACTACCCGCATTTAAACTCGGCGATGTGCAAAGTAATTCTCTACAACTGAATATTTCACCGGTTCAACCTAAAACAGCGAACCAGTTTGGTGATTACACGCTTACCTCCGAAGTGAATAAGCAGACTGCCTACGTACAGGAAGAGGTCATTTATACGCTTAGGCTGTACTTTTTAGGCAGTCTGTCTGGCAACATTAGACCCCCAAAGTTTGGAGAGGCACTCTCTATCACCCTAAAGGATCAATCCATCTACGGCAAGGAGATACAGGGACAGGCTTATACGGTTTACGAGTGGGTATATGCGCTCTACCCTCAAAAAAGCGGTGAAATGACCATTCCTGGCCCCCTCTTTACTGGCATTCAGCAGTATAGAAACCGCCAAAAAGGTGTCCAAGAAATTGCAACACTACAGAAAATCCGTGTACTGCCTGTACCAAGCAGCTTTGCCCAAAACGCTGATAATACCTGGTTACCAGCAAGAGAGGTACAGCTTACCGAAAGCTGGGAGCTTGACCCAACAGACCAGCCCCTACTCAAAGTTGGAGACAGTTTAAACCGTACCCTAACCCTAAGTGTCAAAGGCTTACTGAGTAGCCAACTACCTAATTTAAAGCCTATCAACCACTCCGACTTTAAAATCTATACTGATAAAGAAAAGACCACTCAAACCACTCTTGAAGAGGGTATTCAGAGCACACTGATTCAAAAACAGGTAATTATTCTTAAACAACCAGGCCTGGTGACTTTGCCTGAACAGCACATTACCTGGTGGAATACACAAACTCAGAAAATTGAAGTAACTCGTATTCCTGCACAGCATTTTGAAGTTAACCCTACACCAGTAACTGCGACTAACCCTTCACAAGTACAGCCTTCAGAACCCACACAAAACATACAAAGCTCAAGCAAAGTAAGCTCAACAGTGGAGTCTATCTCTAAAGGTAAACAGGGAGATGTTTCACGTGAAACATCTCTATTTTGGAAACTTGTTAGCCTAGCGTTAGGACTGCTTTTGCTGGTAACCCTCTTTCTACTACTCTGGTTACGCCATAAACATCGTAAACAGTCAAAGGCGCTCATGCTGGCTTCAATTGAACAGCAAGACACACTCGCTGTGGTAACAGAGGGCTTGAATATCACTCCCCTAACATCACTCTGTACAGAGGCTAAAAAGATGACCGACACCCCTCATCAAACCTTTTACCAAACACTGCGCTCAACGCTAAGTGAACAGTTTGACCTACATAGCGTAAGCCAGCTTACACATGAACCCCTTAGACAGAAAATAGAGCAACTTGAAGCACACTTGTTTAGCCAAGCAAACATTTCTGAAAGTATCCAAACAGATATTTGTACTGCTTTTAATGACTTTGCAAAATCCCATCATCGTGCGGAGAAACAGCAACAACGCAACGCGATTAAGCAGAGTGGAAAACAACAATTAAAAGCACTATATCCTACTGATACTCAAGAATAGGGCGCATAAAAAATATAACTCAACAACCTAAACAGATGACATAAAAAAAGGCGCTCAATTGAGCGCCTTTCTTATTACCGGGTTACCCCCTATGAACTGCCAAAATGCCTCTCTGCAATCTTTTGAACCTCAGGATAGTTGGTTTTACCTGTGCCTAAAATAGGCACTTGTTCAACCAGTATGACTGTTTTGGGAATCATTAATTCATTCACCTGCTTAGCGCGTGCCGCATCAATAACGGTCTTACGACTCAAGACACTGTCGTCTGTAACCAACACTAGCTGCTCCCCCTTACGCTCATCAGGCACTGAAACCACCACATGATGACCTTCTGGACTGGCTTCATTAATATAGGTCTCTACCGCTGTTAATGAGACCATCTCTCCGCCTATTTTGGCAAAACGTTTGGCACGTCCCTTAATCCAAACAAAGCCATCCGTATCAACCTGCACAATATCACCGGTATCATGCCAACCGCCCTCTGGTGGTTGCAGAACCCCAGGCTTATTAGGCATAAGGTAGCCCATCATAATGTTCGGACCTTTTACAAACAGGCGACCCGCATCTTCAATACCCGGTACGTCCTCTAATCGGTACTCAACGCCAGGCACAAACTGACCAACTGAACCATGCTTATAAGCAGTTTGAATATTGACAGCAAGCACCGGTGTTGTCTCTGTTACCCCGTACCCTTCATAGATGGGTTTATGAAACTTATCGGCATAGGTGGCACGCGTTTCAGGTCTTAGGCGCTCTGCACCTGCCACCATCGCATCTACACTATAGAAGTCTAACGAATCGGCTTTACGCGCGTAACCACTAAAGAAAGTATCGGTTCCAAAAATAAGACTTGCGTTGGTTTGATAGACCATCTCAGGCACCACTGCATAATGGACTGGTGAGGGGTACATAAAGACCTTTGCACCCTTAATAATTGGCCATAACATCCCAGCCGTTAAACCAAAGCAGTGAAAGGTAGGCAGTGCATTAAAAATTTGTTTGCCGGGTAGCATTGATAACATAGAGTGGATTTGCTCTATATTAGCTGTCACATTATCATGTGAGAGAAGCACCCCTTTTGGTACACCCTCTGAGCCTGAGGTAAAGAGCACAACAGCTTCACCTGTTGGCTTCTTAGAAAACCCTGGCAGGGATTTAGGACGCGTTAGCAGACCTGCCACTTTCTGAAAGACCCCAATTTTTTCTTTAATGTCCTCTAAGAAAACAAACCGAACCTCGCCTTCAAGCGCTTCAATTAAAGGCTCAAGTTCAAAGGCTTCAACAAACTTCATTGAGGTAATAATGGTCTTTAATTCTGCTGTTTCACAAGCGGATCGAATCGAACCAATCCCCGATGTGAAGTTGATCATAGCGGGCACATAACCATAGGCTTGAAGCGCAAAGAAACTCGCAGCCATACCTGATACATTCGGTAACATAAGCCCAACACGTTTCTCGTCAACCAACACCTTATCAAGCTGTTTACCCAAAATAGTCGAAGCCAATGCCAGCTTTTTTAAACTCAACGCTTGGTGATTAATATCTTCAACACAAGTAGCAGAGGCATCATAGTTTGATTTAGCATCTAATAAGGCAGCAAACAAAGAATGATGTTTAACCGCTCCATAGAAACTGCCATCACGCAGTAGTTTAAACACTTGCTGATTCAGGAAGCGGTGCCTTGCCTGGCCTTTCAAGCCTTCTGCTGGCGTAATGGCAACCGCAGGTTGAAGCGTTAGCGTTATTTTAGGAAACCAAAACTGTTTCATGAACGCGGACTTTGTGCCATCCAAATAGGAGAACTTACTGTAAACCGCTCCGCCAATATGGATAGGCA
>JAADDM010000001.1 GCA_013153955.1 Gammaproteobacteria bacterium
TTATTATTCCAGCCCACCATTTAATGATTTTACATGGCCGTTATACCTGCACCGCACGCAAGCCCCGCTGTGGCGCCTGTGTCATTTATGATTTATGTGAGTTCAAAGAGAAAACTGAATAAAAAATAATGAATAAGGCCGACAATACTTTTAAAAAACTCAAAATAATCGGGCCAGATTGTTTTATAAGTAAACAAAAAAGATAAGAGAATTGACCATGTTTTACACCTCAGAACGCGATAAATTGCGCCAATTTTATGTTGATACTTGGCAGAAGGCTCGACTCGGTTTGCCCATGGATGCGATGGAACAGATGATTGCACGAGTCATTGAACTCCACCCCGAATACCATGCCATGCTCAACAATGAACAACACCTCGGAAATGAGTACAAACCCGAAGATGGCGAAACCAATCCCTTTTTACACATGGGTATGCACTTGGGACTTCAGGAACAGGTTTCAATGGATCGTCCTGCAGGGATTCAAGCCGTATATCAACAGCTCGGTGAAAAACTTGGCGATGTGCATGAGACAGAACATGCCATGATGGAGTGCTTAGGCGAATCCCTCTGGATTGCCCAGCGCGACCAAGTAGAACCTAATGAGCAAGTCTACCTTAGTAATCTACAGAAACTTCTGTTTAAATAAACCAAGCCTTTAATCCTCTGAGAGAAGTTATGCCCCAATTCAAACACGCCCTTATGTCTCAAACGGCCACACGCCCCATCACGCTCTTGATTGCTCTGCTTTTTTCAGGGCTTTTATTAGCACTGACTCAAACGGTACAAGCCGCCAACAGTCATGATAGCGCCTCAGCGAATACGCCTGAAGCCATCTCAGATGATGGGGTGTTTATCAGCCCTGAAAAAGCCAATTTAGACCGTGAAAACACCCTCTTTATTGATTTAAGCGATCAGAGTAGCTATCGAAAATTTCATATCCCTGATGCATTATGGATGAACTACGACTGGTTAATTAAACCTCAAAATGGCTTAGCACTCAGTGGTGGAGTGGACTACATGAGTCATGTCTTAGCGCAAGTAGGCATTAACCCCGATACCCATTTGGTCATCTACGACGACCTAGGTAACTTGAATGCAAGCCGCCTTTACTGGGAGCTTAAAAAACTTAAGCATAATGATGTTCGTATCTTAGACGGTGGTACCATTGCCTGGATACTAAAAGGCTATAAAGTCACGCAAACCCTACCAAAACGCCCTGATAAAGCCCATTACCCAACCCCTAAAAGTCACTTAACCGATGCACTAACAGCCGATAAAGCTGATATAAAAGCCGCTTTAAAAGACGGTCGCACCCTGTTAATTGATACCCGCTCAGAAGCCGAATATATCGGCAGTGCGAAAGTAAAACGCTCCGGCCATATTCCGGGTGCTCAGCACTTCGAATGGTCACTGTCGGTTGATTCTAGAAACGGCTATCAACAGCAAGCTAAGCCCCGACTGCTGGCTCATTTAAAAACGCTGGGGATAACAGACAAAACACAGCCGATTATCGCCTACTGTAACTCTGCACACCGTGCGTCTCGTGTTGTTTCAATGCTAGACAGCTTGGGATTCACCAACGTTAAGCTCTATGATGGTTCCATGCAAGAGTATGGCATTGACAGTAGTCTACCGCTGACCTTAGGTGCAAAGCCATAATGAACGCGAGACCTTAACTTGATAGACGCTTTAACAGTGCACTCAATGGCCGCCCCTTCAGAAGTGAATCAAGTGATCTCATTTGATATTTATACCGATGGCGGCTATTTTGAAAAACACGACCTAGGAGGCTGGGGCTCCGTTATCTATCAACAAGACGTTGAGTCAATAAGAGTCTCTGGCTGGCAGAAAAAAACCTGTAGTTTGGAGATGGAGCTAAAAGCCTCTCTAAATGGCTTAAAACAAATTGAAGAACTGCTTTCAAAAGCGATGCAAACCCGCCCAAGCTTAGAGAGTTCGATTGCTTGTAGCACAGCTCAATACAGCATCACGCTCTATACCGACTCTCGTATTCTCATTGAAGGCCTCAGCCAAAAAATCCACCTTTGGCGAGCTAAAAACTGGATTCATAAATCCGGTAATCCAGTTAAATTTCGATGTCTTTGGGAGCAGATAGAGCAACTGACACTCGTGAACCATGTTCATTGGAAGTGGGTCAAAGGCCATAATGGAAACCGAGGAAATACGCTTGCCGATGGCTTAGCGCGCGCAGCAGTCATCAATAAACTCACCTCCGCTCACCTTTAGAAAGCACGCTCCTATTTAAAGTCAGGGCTCAGAGATGGTTAGCTGAATACAGGTTGCATCATCCTCAATGCCCTTCTCTCCTGCAAATGCCTCTAATAGAGCCTGCACACTACTCAGATCTTTGCCTGTGAGAAACAACGATTTAAACACTTCTTCAATTCTATCATCCCCAAATGCTTCTCCGCTGCTGGCATGTACCTCTTGCACGCCATCAGAACATCCAAAAATCATATCCCCCTCTCTACAATGTAGGGCAACGGGGCGCATGCTGTCAAAAAAAGAATCGACAATGCCCAAAGAGAGGCTCTGAGATGCCACTCTCTGGTAACAAACTCCATCCCTAAAAAGCAGTACATCGGGCATGCCACAGTTCCAAATTTTGACGATATTATTCGTCAGGTCCCAATCCAGAAAAACAGCTCCCATAAAAATATTGGTGGGGAGTTTTTTAAACAGCTCTCGATTCAGAATCATCGCCGTCTCTTCAAGTGGAATACCTTGCTCCGCTTGAGTATAAAATAAAGAGCTCACTAAAGGGCCTGCCATCGCAGCAGATAATCCATGCCCTGTAAAGTCACCCATTAAAATATGCCGATGCCCCGGTCTTAATTCAGTGGAAAGAACCAAATCGCCATTACTGGTTTCCACGGGGGAGATGAGTGTTGATAACCCCTGAGTCGAAAACCTGAAATCATCACGCATACTCAGCATGATGTATTCAATATAGGCGCGCTCTTTTTCCAGCCGCTCTAAACTCTCTTCGAGACGAAGGTGTGTCAGCCTTAAATGAATATGGGTTTCAATTCTAGCCAGCAAAATCGATTCCGTAAAGGGCTTAGTGATGTAGTCAACCGCCCCTAACTTTAACCCTAGCCTTTCATCCTCCATACTTATTTTAGCCGTTAAAAAAATAATAGGAATCTGCTCTGTTTTAGCCCCCCCCTTGAGCAGCCGACACAACTCAAACCCATCCATTCCCGGCATAGAGACATCCAGTAAAATCAGATCGGCGACGACAGACTCAGCCTTGGCAAAGTAATCAATACAGGCTTGTGCATCTTCCAATAAAACCAGATCATACACTTCACCAATTAAATCCTCTAAAATAAAACGGTTAATTGGCTCATCATCGACCACTAAAATAGTTGATCGCTTTTGTGTAATCATTTTAAGATTCATGTATTAAATTCTCCTTTCCAAAAGAAGGCAACGTAAATTTAAAATCCGCCCCCTTTACAACCCCTAAATTGACTCTATTTTCAACCCAAATTTCACCTCTGTGTGCCTGAACAATCTCTTGGCTGATGGCGAGACCCAAACCACTGGTACTGGTTTTTGCTTGTTCAGTCTGACTTTGAGTGAACTGCTCAAAAATCCACATTTTTTCAGCTTCCAAAACGCCCTTCCCTTCATCCATAATCGTAATACAGACTTGCGAGTCTAACGCATCAATCTTAATCACAATATGTGACTGTTCATCTGAATGACGTATCGCATTTGTCAACAAATTGGCTAAAACCTGATTAATTCTAAGCGCATCAAAGTAAGCCGTCTGTGAAACCCCAGATAACACTAACTCAATCCCTTTACTATTTGCCAGAGCAGCCAAAGAGTGTACGGCCTCTTGAATGACTGGCAGAATATCCTGTTGCTTAAAATCAAACTGCATCAGCCCTGAATCCAATTTAGCAGAATCCAACACATCATTTAGCTGCGCTAAAAGACGCTGTCCACTTGACTGGATCATTTTAAAATAGCGTTTAATCGTATTCTGTTCCAGAGAGCCTATACGGGATTCTCCCATTTGAGCATAGCTCAAAATACCATGTAAAGGTGTCCTTATTTCATGTGACATATTAGCTAAGAAGGTCGATTTTGCACGGTTTGCTTGAATTGCCTCCTCTTTAGCCGCAATCGATTCTGCTTCAAGCTGTTTACGTTTAGAGATGTCACGAAAAGCGATATGCACAACCTTTCTACCTGAATACTCAATCCGCGTCAGCACCACATCGGTCCAAAACTCCTCTCCATTCGCTCTTATGTTAACCCACTCATAGTGATGCGAACCTTTCTCCATGCAGATGCTTAACATTCTAAAGCCCTTCCTGTGAGAGGACTCGCCATCGGGCTGATTTTTAGGGGCAAACACCCTATTAGGCAGTCGTAAAATATCCTCTTTAGAGGCATAACCAAACATCTTAACCGTCGCCTCATTACAATCCAATACATGACGGCCTTCACTGATAAAAATACCATCAGCAGACTGCTGAAAAACACTTTCAAAACTGGCCTTCTGTTCCGCTAACGCTTGAGAGGTAATACTGACCGTTTTTTTAAGCTTCGTATGATCACTAGACATCTCCTTAAAGGTTAGGCGTTCTGTTAAATCTCTAACAAAAGTAACAATGACGGTTTGATTATTTAGCCTCATCCGTCTGGCACTGACTTCAACCTGAAAAAGTGTTCCATCTTTTCGCTGATAACGACTTTCAAAAATACGCTTGCCCCCCTCTTTCAAGTCATTACAAATATTCAGTATTTCACTCTCCGTAAACTTCACATCAATATCAGACAAGTTCATCGAGAGCAGTACCGCTTTTGAATATCCTAAACTACGGCAACTTTCTGAGTTTACATTTAAAATACTTCCTTCACAGTTAAGCATATAGAATGCATCCGAGCTGTTCTCCACAATTTCTGAATAAACAAGCTCCTCCTCCTCTTCAGCCAGTACGCGTAAACGATGCTCATACTGCGATCGCAACCAAGCAAACAGCAAGACCGCAGCCATAAAACTAAAGGTAATACCACCCGCCACCGACTTAATATGGTGATTGAGGTAAAGTTCCTCATACTCAGGTAGAGACTGCAAACTGCCTTGAATGTCCAATATCCAATACTTACCACCCAAAGGCACACTAAAGCTATGAGAATAATCTATCGGCTCTGAAACCAGAGGCTTTCTCTGTACGGTCACAAAAGGCACGTCACTGAAATCGGGGTCAATTAACGCATATACCTGACTGCCCTCAAGTAAATTAACCCGCCGAGTATATTCAATAAAATCATCCATTTTAAGGATAAGTGCCACATAACCTTTTAAAACAACCCTATTTTCAGTACGTTCAAAAACAGCTTTATAAAGAGTAATGGCATTGTAATAATCAGATTGATCGGTCAATTTAACAGGCGAGCTGGCAGTAATAGAATCAACCAATTCTGCACTAAGCAATGGGGTCACTCGGTCGGTTTCTTCAAAGAGATTACGCCCAAGTGAAGATTTATTCTGTTTAAAGGGGTACACATAAGTGATCACTGCATACCGCTCCGCTTCCGGAGATTTAATCCGCTGACCTTGTTGCACCGAGTGAATTTCAAAATCGGCAGAATATCCCTTCAATCGCTTCTCAAAATCGGCTCTCTCTTGGCGGCTTACAACCGGAATCCACTCTAAAGCCTTAACGCCGTGATAAGAGCTGGTCAAAATATTTGCCAGCTGATTAAAGTCCTCTATTGAAACATCACTCGAGGCTTCAAAAAAGGTCGCCAGACTCTCTAAACGCTCCATCTCATGGAGCAATCCCTGCTGAATAGAGAGATAACCTTTCGAGGCGTGAAAATCAAAATGCTTTTTAAGCATTTTAGTATTCTCTTCAATCAATAGCTCATGGCGAACAGCGGTTAATAGCACGCCAATAACAAAGGCAAAAAGACTGAGAATCAATATGTGTTTAATACTATTTGGCCTAAACATGGCATTCCTACGAAATAGTTCTTAATAATCATAGATTCTAACGTATGACACCCTTAATCTGATGGTTTTTAAAGCTTAGATGGGTGCTAATTTAATCCCCTAGAGAATTTAGGGACGACTTTTATAAAGCGATTGATTACTATAGGCTTATCAAGAACGAAAAAACCCTGTTGGCGCTCTGCCAACCGCCATATGACAAAGGAAACCTCATGTTACAAGCTAATCAAATTGCACCTGCCTTTAGCACCCCAAACCAGGACAATAAAGTCATTCAACTCAGTGACTATTTAGACACAAAAAACGTCGTACTCTACTTCTACCCAAAAGACGATACCCCAGGCTGTACCATTGAAGCCAATGACTTCACAAAACTGGCTGCTGAGTTTGCAGAAGCAGATACAGTAGTACTCGGGGTGAGCAAAGACTCATGTGAAAGCCATGTTGCCTTCATTAATAAATTTGGTCTAAAAATGGATCTATTAGCCGATACTGACGGCAGCTTATGTGCCGCCTATGATGTATGGCGAGAGAAAGAGAAAAATGGGATTAAAAAGATGGGCATCGTCCGCTCTACTTTTATTATCAATAAAGCAGGGACATTGGAAGCAGCACTCTACGCGGTTAGCCCAGCAGGACATGCACAAGCGATGCTAGAACAGGTTCAAGCACTCAATTAAACAAACGTTAAACATCATAATATAAAGCAGGCTTGGCAATATCAACCCAGTCGCCAACTGCTTTATAAAAGTAAACCTAGGTCATTTTATCCCGATACTTCATGGCAAAATAAATGACAATTCCTGGCACAAGAATGGCCATCACATTCCAAAGACCCATCACCAATAAAACCACCTGATTTAATAGCACGGTTTAAGGGCCTGTTAAAGCCTTCCACTATTCAGGGATCACCACATTTAAACGACTCAACAAATAATAATACGCAACCACACTTAAAATACCTAAGCCCAATACGATTAAACTGCGATACTTTAGGCCGTGACGATGGCTTGACGCGCGTTCTTTATGGGAAGCAACATCCATCATCTCATCCCCAAAAAATATAGATAAAAAAGTGCCTAACGCACTGATAATAAGAATACTCCAATAGGGGTACGGCTCAGTCAAAATATGCTTCAATAACTGCGTTATAAACGTTAAATCATAGCTTTCAGGCCGTACAGCCAAAAAATAAACATTAATGGCAATCGCCACAAACCACAACGCCACCTGCGTAAACGCCATCTTAATTTTAAACAATAGCCGAATTGGAAACGCTAAAATAAAGCCCCCGTCCGCAACGGGCGTACACAGAACAAAAAAGCTCCAAGTCAGGATAGACACGCCCAACCCAGTTGAAGCCCCATACTGCCAAATCATATAACCAAAATAGGCAACAACAATCGCCAATAGGGTCAAAAATTTAAAAATCGACTCGCGGTGCGTCTCATTTTTCTGGTGAAACGGTAGGCTGTTTTTATGAGTTTTAAACATCTGGCATCCTAGGTAAAAAAATAAGTTTATTCAATATAACATTTAGGGGTAAATACCGCTTAAATATTGTACTTATCCCCCGACAGCCCATTGATAAAACTGCTTTCCAACTCATCGTAAAATAGACCGAACCTGCGACTAAGGTTCATAGCCTTTTAAAAAGGCCACTACCTCATCAATCGAGCCTTTAAACAGCACTGGGTGGTCGCTTTTACTCATTTGATAGTCATACATTGGGTCATAGTATTCAACCAATAAGATATGAATCCACGCTTTATGTGCCGCTTGACTGCCTGTCTTCTGCTGCTGAATCATTGCCGTATCAAACAGCTCCAATACACGCTGATAACGTTCACCCCCTAGACGTTTTTTAATACGTCCAAAGGCTGCCAACATAAACTCAACCCAGTCCTCAACCGCTGCATACTCTTGTTGTGCCGCAGTAACATACTCATCCAAGGTAATCTGAGTGCGCTCTTCAACCGAACTATCCACCACCACGCGCGGGCCACTTTTCAAGCCATCAAACAAGCCTTTAGCCATATCCACAGAGCCAATGTTTCGCCCTTCATCTTCAATTAATAGATACGCAGCCTCGCTCTGAAAAAAACGAATAAAGGCCATTGAGAGGCTATTTTCAAAATTAATCTGAGTCGGCTGAGGGGTCGCATGACGGCCAAAAGCGGAACCACGATGGTGTGCTAATCCCTCTAAATCAATGCTATTTTCAATTTGGTGAATCACCAGTGTTTTGCCCGCGCCTGTTCGCCCAGCCAATACAATCGGGGTAATCGAGTGGTCAGCTAAGGTCTGAGGCACATTTTCCAAGGCATCAATCAAATAACGCCTAAAGGCTTTATAGCCACCTTTAAGACGGACAATCGTTCGGCCTGCATCCTGCAACCACTGCTGAGAAATTTTAGAACGCATGCCACCTCTAAAACAGTAAAGTAGAGCTTCAGGATGTTGATCCATAAAATGGGACCACTCTGCGACTCGCGGTGCGCGTACAGAGTCACTCACCAGCTGATGACCTAATTTAACCGCTGCCTCATTACCATGCTGTTTATAGCATTTACCAACTTTGTCACGCTCTTCATCGCTCATTAAGGGCAAGTTAGTCGCTGTTTCAAAAGCGCCTTGACTGAACTCTATCGGGGCACGCACATCAATCAAAGGGGTATTATTTAGAACAATCGAAAGAAAATCCTCTGTTTGGGGCAGATCATCCGTAAACTCTGTCAGCTTAACAGCCATTACAGTACCTCAACACAGTGCGTTCGTCCGCTGGCTTTAACCGTACGTCCTATCGGCTCTAATGTTAGGCCATGCTGTTCAGCGACGGCCTTAAAGGCCTCAACGGCATCCTCTCTGACGGCTGCCAGTAAGCCACCTGAAGTTTGAGGGTCACACAAAATCATCTTTTGGGTCTCTGTTAAGCCCCCTTTAGCGGTGACTTTATGACCATAACTTTCAAAGTTACGACCTGTGCCACCCGGTGTACATCCCTGTTCAAGGTATGACAATACATTATCCAAAATAGGCACCTGATCAAACTCAATTTCTGCGGCAATGTCACTGCCTTCACAAATCTCTATCAAGTGTCCTAAAATGCCAAACCCGGTCACATCCGTTAGTGCCGTTACGCCATCAATTTTAGCAAAATCTGTTCCTGGCTTGTTCAAGGTGGTCATCGCCTCAATCGCCATTTTCATGTGTTCTGGCTGAATCTTTTTCTGTTTCTGAGCCGTGGTTAAAATACCAATACCCACCGCTTTGGTTAAAAATAGCTGACAGCCCGCTTCGGCTGAGGCATTACGTTTAAGGTGTTTGTTATCCACGATGCCTGTCACCGCTAAGCCAAAAATAGGCTCTGGCGCATCAATGGAGTGCCCTCCGGCCAAAGGAATCCCTGCCGCTTCACAGGTTGCACGTCCACCTTCAATCACCTGCTGACCCACTTCTGCAGGCAGCACATCAATCGGCCAGCCAAAAATTGCAATCGCCATCAAAGGGTTGCCGCCCATCGCGTAAATATCACTGATGGCGTTGGTGGCTGCAATCTGGCCAAAAGTAAACGGATCATCGACAATCGGCATAAAGAAATCGGTGGTACTCAATACCGACGTTCCGTTGCCTAAATCAAATGCTGCTGCATCGTCTTTAGTGCTATTGCCCACCAATAACTTGGGATTAGGCGTAATCTTTAAAGAGGTTTTTAGAATGCTGTCCAAGACCTTAGGCGAAATTTTACAGCCGCAGCCTGCACCGTGACTATACTCGGTCAATTTGATGGTTGTATCGGTTGATTGTGTTTCAGTCGCCATTGCTACGATTCCCTATTTTTTAAGAATATTATAGTGTTGCGATTACTTTTAGGTAGGATTTTTACGTTGCATTCATAATAGAACGGTTACATGCTGACTTTTCATATCAATTTCATATAAACCACAAGGGATTCAGGCGGGATTGCAGGCACACAAAAAGCGAGCACTGCTCACTTTTTTGCATTGTCACTAGGTGATTAATTCAACCAAGCACAAGTTGACTGCTCTGCTCTCTGCCTTAGACAAAGCTCAGCGAGCCTAAAATAAAAGACGTGACATGCAAATCTAACTAGATTCCATCATCATCATCTAACGCTTCAAGCTCTTTAAGTAACGCTTGGCGCTTCTTCTCTTTTGCAGAAATCCCACCAATGCCAAGGACCTCCTTCATCTCAGGAATCGCTTCTAAACTATTCGCAACCACTTTAAACATTCTTAAAAACTGTTTCATCGTTAAGTCACCATCTTCAATCGAATGACCTACTGCTAGATGATGATCGTGATCATCTGGATCATACTCCCAAGCCCCTAGCTTGCTTGAATAGTTTTTGTTCAGCATCCATTTCAACAATTCAATACGCTTCTCTTCTGAGGCTTCTGCAACCAAATCATCTAGATGCTTTAACGTACGCAGTTGAATGTACTCACCATCCTCCATTAACTTAACAAGAATAATAATCTTGTTTTCATCATCAGACATCGGAAAAACAATCGTTGTTTCATCTCTGTCTTCATAATTAACTCCGGCTTCATCCAAATACCCTTGGATTTTCGACATGCTTATCGACATTATGCGCTCCTTTCTATCGAGTGGATTTTCATCCATTTTAATAAATCTAAATTGGTCATACTAACTTCATAACTCAGCCTATTTTAGCCAACCTTTTAGGTTAGATAAAATGGCAGCCGTACTGGTTAAGCCCCGTTCTGTTGCATAATTTCGAGCAACTCAGCCTCATCCAAGACTTCATTTTCAAGTACCGAAAGTGCAACCTGCTCTAGTGCAGACCAATGCGCCTCAACCAAGGCTTCTGTTTTTTCTGTCGCCCGCTTCATCCAAGCCTTAACACTGGCTTCTACTTCTTCTTTAAAGTAGGCCTGTTTGCTTAACGACTGCAACTGTTCAACATTAATGTTCTCAAGATGCTCATCCATCCCCCATTGACCAATCGCCAACCAAGCATACTGCATCGCTTGTTTTAAATCCCCTGATGCACCACTATCAAGCCCTTTTTGACCAAACTGTTTTTTCTGTGCTACTCGCCCAGCCAGCGCCACGCAGGTTAAGCCAAATAAAAAGTCATAATGATAGTCATGCTGCTGTTCAGAATCATAAGAGACCATGCCTAAAAAGTTAGAACGCGCGACTACTGTAATCTGCTCAATTTTACGTTCAGGCAACATTAGCTTTGAGACAACCGCGTGACCCGCTTCATGGTATGCCGTTGCTTTCATGCGAATTTCATTGTCTTCCAGAACCAATGCTTGTCCATACTTAAGCGTATTAACCTGATCAATTAAGACCTTTTCGGAGATACATTCCAGCGATTCACGCAGTGCATAAATAATAGACTCACGACTGACCATCTGTAAATCTGCACCACTTAAACCAGCCGTTAACGCCACCAACATATTGACATCAATCGCGTTATCAAAGATAGGCTTCTTCAGCATCTGTTCAATAAACCAACGGCGAGCGCCTTTGTCTAATTGTGGCACTTCAAAGTGCAAATCAATTCGGCCCGATCGTAAAATAGCACCATCAATATTCTCTTTACGGTTAGTTGCAGCAATAATAAACAGGTCATTTTGCCCCGAAGTGAAACCATCAATTTCAACCAATAAACGGTTAACCAATGCATCGGCATAGGCCCCGCCAGACCCTCTTTTGGGGACGGCATCAATTTCATCAATAAAAATTAGAGCGGGGGCATACTCTCGTGCTCGGGCAAATAGTTTTTTAATGAACTCTTCATCTAATAAGTCATTACCTGAACACGCCAAAAACGGCAACTGTGCTTCATGTGCAAAGGCTTTTGCCAGCAAAGTTTTACCCGTTCCTGGCACGCCGTATAACAGCATCCCTTTAGGCGGTTTCTCTCCTAAATCAGTAAGTTGCTGAGAGTTCTTAACAAGATTTACAATTTCACGCAGACGCATTTTAATTTTTTCAT
>JAADDM010000052.1 GCA_013153955.1 Gammaproteobacteria bacterium
TGCGGTGCGGGCTTCGGGCTCGGGGTCGGCGTGGGCGTCGCGGTTGGCCGCGGTCGGGCCAGGGGCCAATGCGAGCCCGGGGTCGACGTGGTGGTCGCGGCAACCCGTCGCGAGGGCGCGGGGACAAACGACGGTACTGCGGACGGCGTAGAGGGTGATTGCGCGTTCCGTGGCCGCGTCGCGCTCGCGGCATGGAAAAGCCCGCAAGCGCCGAAGAGCAGCGCGAGGGACAAACCGAGCGCGATACGGAGGGCGTGAGGCGGAGACACCATACTAAGGTCGACGTCTTACAAAGGCGTAGTCACACTTTTGGCTTGGATTCACATACACGTGGGTCTCACCCTCGGGGGTATGAATCGCGACCAATAAAGCTTCACGGTGATGAAAGTCCTTCCGTGGGGGACATAATAATGCGATAGCTTCAGAGCCTGAAGGCCATATTTTAGGTATATTATCTGCAGGGATCACAATAGGTAACTGTCCCCACGTCCCCATAATAACAAAGAAAAGCAAGGGCTGCGAGGGGTTTAAATATCCACACCAATCACCACAGTACTGACCAGAGGCAACGTAGCGCGGGAAATAAGCAAAACCCCAATCAGGTTGGATATGTAGAGTATGGGTCATTGTCTGTAAGTCCTCTTTAGTTACGGGACTCTGCGACCATACATTCCACGTCTCAAGTTGAGCAAACACTTCGTCTAAAGTGGTCAAACGATGCCGAGGGGGTAACAGATCCGGTTGGCGCGTAGAACGCCATACAGAATAAACCTCAGCCCAAACGCCTAAAGCCGAAGCCACCGTTAGTCCCCCAGTGAGGAGAAGCCAAGCCCAACCATGAACATGTGTTAGGGGAGATGAAATATCCTCTGAAGAGAATGGAATTTCCAAAATAGACGCGATAATTCTAAACAAAACCACCCATCCCGCCACGTAAAAGAGAACAGGGATCCAATCAATGGGAATGATATAGCGTCCACCTCCAGTGCGAGCGAACGAAATGCCAAGAATATAAAAACTGTAAATCAACCAAGGAGCAAGTGCTGCCCATCGGTCCCGCCGCCATACCGCCACCCAACCCAGAGCAACAAGGGCCAAATTCACGCCCCAAACAAGCCCATGCCACCACGTCAAGGGGCGACTTTCGGCGAAGGGCCGCATCCTGGTTACCTGGAGTGCGTCATAGAAACGAAAACCCCAGGGAAACATGGTCCACGTAGTAATTACATTACGCCCAATGTAATTCCAAATATGCAACCATAAGTCGCGTGGCCACCGAAGCAAATCACCGAGAATGGGGATATGCTGCAAAATGGTCAGCAGTTGCTTCAACCATGGTGTTGTTTCCGCCTTATCATTGTCGAGCAATGGTTTTGTAGGAGAGATTGATTTGGGGGAGCTAGATCGAAGATGAGACGAGATTAAAGTCTGACTTGAGGGATGAGTCTGAGATGATGGTGTTGGGGCCGGAGTCGGGGTTGGGGTCGGCGGCGATCGATATTCAACTGAGGCGCCCGCTCGAACACGGCGGCTAAAAAACCATGGTGTACGTTCATCTTCCCCCAGGGATTGCGTCAGGAACCACGTCCGCGTCATCCAAGGGGCCCATACAGCGAAAAGGGCTATGATCGCGGCAACCAAAGCTCGGCCACCAGCACGCCGGACAAGAAGAAAGAGGATGGCGAAGGCAAGAAGGCCGAAAAGGACAAGCAACGCCTCCAAACGTACCAAGACGCTCCAAGCAAGCAGGGCGCCTATCAATGCGCCGCCTAGCCATTGTCCCTGCTTCGGCAGCCGAGGCCAATGGAGTAAAGCATACAACAAGGCAAGGAAAACGAGCCGCAGTACCGGCTCACTCATGATGTTCTTGACATGTACAGCATCTAAGCGATTCGCTACCGAGAGAGCAACAGTCGAACGAGCGAGTAAAAGCAAGGCAAAAGCAAAGCCGGTCGTTGAAGAGTGCAAAGCCCGCCCAACAAGGTAACCCAAGACTGGCAACAAAGCATTGAAAGCAAGCCACACAGCAAAATGCACTGTTATTTGATTCTCAGATGGCAAAGGAACAGCAAAGAGCACAGTATACAACCCAAATTTCCCAACAAACGGATGTCCATAACGAGAACGAGGAGAAGATGGATGAGCATAATACCCATATCCTAATCTGGCCTGCTGGACAGACAAAACATAAACCCGTGCATCCGAGGCGGGATAGCGCACATTATGAGGAGGATAGGCTTTGGGCAAAAAGTAGTTCGGCGCGGGCTCAATCTTCATCCATACAAACCACGCCGCAGCAGCCAAAGCCAGACCATATCCCCAGGACAGACGTCTGCGCCGATACGCGGCCAACTTGCTCAACGCCCACGCCACAATCAACGCTGTCACAACGTGCTGAGGCAATATAGGCACAGGGAAACCCTGCCAATTCAAAGGCCAAGGAGCGCGCAAACCCCACCCCGTCCATAGAATTGCAAAAGCGCCGCCCCACAGCAACACAAGTGCAATAGCAAAGGTCACCCCAACCGAAGGGTTATAACGCCACGAGAGGGCGACCTTTCGCCGGAGCGCGCGAACTCGCTCAGGCCAAGCCTCATGCCAAGCATACAACCCACTACACCACGCGAGCCATATCCATAGAGGGATAAGTAATCGCTGACGAGCCGCGTTTAAGCCCTGAAAACGTTCAGGAGGGATCAAGGCAGCTAAGAGAAAGGCGAACCCTAAAGCAAGGAAAAACTTGCGCGCTCGAGACGACCGCAATCTAGAAGGCAAGCCGTGATATTCCAGCCACGTAGCGCCTAGCATACCTAGGCCAATCGTAATTATCACAGCCGCCCGACTAACGCTCAAGGGGCCACCAAGCAAAAGCCAAATCTCTACAGCAAAGCCACTTAGCCATATAAGGACAAGCCGCAAACGTCGGCTCATTTTCTATCTCCCTGAGTACAAACTTTATAGTAAAAGTCTTATACAGCGCTCTTAAGGAGTAAGGCAAATTTAGCTATGCTCCCGATTGCTTAAATAATATTCTAAATATAAAACAACTACAAGATAAGACAGCAAAACGCTAAAAAAACCCAGACGTTGCATAATAACATCTTGATGAAGCAGAATTACAGCCATCAACGATGAATATAACATTAAGATAACTTCGACAATCAATGTACGACGATGGCCCCAACCAGATTGCACAAGACGCTGAAAATAATGCGATTTATGGGGTTTCCAAACCCTCTCCTTACGCCAGATTCGTTTGAGAAGGGTAACTGTCGCGTCAACAATAAAAGGCAAGAAAGGCATTCCTCCTATCCAAGCTGGGAAGAGATAATGCTTATCTGCGTATAAAATTAGTCCAGCAGCCATAAAACCCAAAAACGTACTCCCAACATCGCCCATAAATAAGCGAGCGGGGGGAAAATTGACCAATAAAAAACCCAAAGATGCTGCTGAAATTGACGTTGCAAGAAGTATATATTCCATGGTAGCACCCTGTTGATACCCCAACCAAGCTAAAGTACCAAATCCAATTACCCCCATCCCCGCGGCTAATCCGTCCATACCGTCCATGAAATTATATAAATTAACCATCCAAGCCATAGTTAACAGATTAAATGCAAAGCTTAGCTCTGCAGGCCAATCCCAATCCCCACCAGGTATCACACGAATACCTGCTATATCTGCATAGCTTAACCATAAAGCACTTAGAATAAAATGGACAATTAAACGGATAAGGGGTGAAAGCGAGCGAATATCATCAATAAAAGAGAATAAGGCTAAAACTGAGCCAAAGATAAGCAAAAGGAAAAGCGCATTTACCAAAGTGCATTGCACCTTTATTGGCGCAGCTAAACAGGCACCCCATACGCCCAGAACAATACCTATACCACCACCACGAGGAACAGGGCGAGAGTGAAGGGAGCGATAAGTAGGAATATCAAGGAGGACATCTGGAGCCCAACGACTTAATATCCATGCCCATAGCCAGGATATTCCAAAAGCAAGCCAAAGCCAAGTGATCATACCAAGCAATGCCCTTGTGAAAATTGACCAACTGGAGCGAAGCTTGGGGAAGGATAACAGATCATATTAGGAAGGTCAACTTAAGAGATATTTGCATCACAAAGAGAAATGCTAGAAATGCAATTCTAGTAACCCAAGCTAGAAAACCCTCATGCTTTTAAGCTACAATTTCTTAAAAGAAGGGATTGGAGGTTTCTAACTGTGTTAAACCTATAGAAATGACTTTTGCTTTCAATTCAAGACTTAAAGGTAGGAAAATTCGGGAAATATACTAACCATTTTTATGTACATTTCGTAGCGCGTTTAGGGGCAAATTCCAAGACAGCTTCACACAATACACGCTCAAGCTTCATAGCTAGACGGTCCCGATTAAACTCAGTTTCAGCTAAACGACGCGCCGCATGGCGAGCGGCCTGAAGGCGCTTTTCATCACGTAAGAAAGCAAGCAGTTTGGCTGCTGAACCCGCGGGGTCATGGACATCTAATACTATTCCTGCTCCTGTACGTCGCAGAAGATCGGCCTGCCAACCTTGGTAGTTAATTGCCACTGGTGTCCCTGCTGCCAGAGCATCAAAAAACTTATTCGCAGAATTTGCCCACATGTCAGGTAAATCAATGAAAAGCGATGTAGCAACCGTTGCCGCGCCTAGCACAGCGGGCATGTCTCGTTTCGGAATAGGAGGCATCATGTAAAATGTCCGGTTTAAAACTTCCAAAGATGCGGCCAATCGCCGTACCTTTTCATCCTCTGCACCCTCACCAACGACAAGGAAGCGCACATCAGGGGCCATCTCCCGCATAGCTGCAGCAACACGTACCAAATAATCCACACCATTAATACGTCCCAAAGTACCAGTATAAACAACTAAAGGAAGATCGCCTAACCAAGGAAACGAAGCGCGGAATTTCCGCCCCCGTTCATGCGCGTTAGCAAAAAGATCTAAATCTGAAGCATTGGGTATAACGGTAATCTTCTCCGAAGGATAGCCACGTTTCTCTATGCCTTTGGCCATATCAGGCGACAGGGCTACAACCCGTGCAGCGTTTCGATAAGCCCATTGCGCTAATACCTGTGCCATTGGGATAAGGGGACCTTTGAGAGCACCCATAGCAATGGGTAACTCGGGCCACAAGTCTCGTACCTCAAAGACCATTGGAATGCGTTGCCATTTGGCTGCCAAAACACCAGGGATGGCAATGGTTAATGGTGTACTTGTTGCAAAAACTACATCTGCTGGAATTCGTATAGCATGCAAAGCAGCCCTCAAAGCAAATCGCATAAAAGCCCGGATCCGAGCGGGATATGAAAGGTAATTTGAATAAGGAACATACAACCAGTGAATTTCGATTCCTGCTGCATGGGTCACTTTCCAGCCACGATGGCGAAAGCGGCCGCGATGGTCCGACGTCACCATTACAACTTTATGCCCCTTTGCCACAAGACGTCGGGCCAACTCATAGGAGCGTGTAATACCTGGGTCTGAGGGAAGATTGAAGTATTGATGCAAGTAGAGGATTCTCATGCCAGGAGCTCCGCTCATCTAATTTACCAAAGTGTAATGCAGCATGATTATCCTTTGTGCGCCTTATGTTAAGAATGAAGATGATTTTGACTTTTCTATCAAGCTGTTTAGCTTTATTAACTTGGCTTCTTAAGCCAAGATCCATAAGTTCTTTTTTAAATTACAGCTATATTATACCCGTCTCTGGGCAAATTTATATTTTGATAAGGGAAATAATTGCAGGAGATTTTGGCAATATAACATCAAAACCCTAACCTAGCAACTGCGCGTAAAACTGTAACAGCCTTTCAGCCTCCCAATTCCAATTATACCTTGTCTCAACAAGCCATCGTCCTCGCTCACCCATGGCCCGCGCCTCATCAGGATGCGTAAGCAACCATTGAATTGCTTGGGCAACAGCCCTAGGATCGTCGGGTGTAACAAACAGGCCAGCACCTTCAGCTAACTCTCGCCAAAAGGGAAAATCTGATGCGACAAAGGGGATACCCGCAGCCATATACTCAAATAATTTGACGGGCATAGACTCCTGATAACGAGACAAGGGAGCAAGTACCACTAAACCAACGCGCGCCTTGCCCAAGATCTCAGCAACTTGAGGTCGCTGGAGCCAACCAAGATAACGCGTTCGCTTCCAACCCGGACGTCTCGCTAACTTTGTATGTAGGGAAGCTTCATCAAAAGCGCCAGCCAAAATCAGTGTTGCTTCCGTCTGCACGTGAGCAATAGCATCAACCATAACCGAAGCGCCGCGCACTTCCGCAATCCAACCTATATATACTACCCAAGGCGGCCGTTGATGGTAAGGAATTTTTTGGTCACGAAACATTGGGAGACGAGGGAAATTTCGCACAACTACTGTCTTTTCAGGCGGGAATTTTTCACTGATCGCCGGAGTCGCTGCGACAATACCATCGAGTATGCGCGCAGCCAACTTCTCCCAAACTTGGATTCCCCATCGGGCTATATGTCGGCTAGGTTTAGGAAGCCAGTGCTTAGTTAAAATTTGACGAGAATAATCCTCGTGCACATCATAAACTACGCGCGATCCAGTGCTAATCTTTAATAAAATACCTATGGGAATCAACTCAGGGTCGTGAAAGTGATATAAAGACGCTCGTTCTTGGCGAGCCAATTGAAAAGCACGCCAACTTAAGCCTAAAATACGCTCCCATCGATGACGCGGTTTGGGCAACGCTCGAATATGTATTCCGTCAACGACCTCATCATGCGTATGTGGAGCGATTAACACCACTTCATAGCCCGCCTGCGCCAGCGTTCTGGCTTGTTTATGAAAGATTCGGGTGTCGAAAGGAGAGTGAACTGTTGTTAAATGAACAACCTTCATAGAACAATGTACTTCCTACGTTGCTCGAGAGGAAGATTTAGTGCAAAATAGGAGTAAGAGGGCAAGCATCAACAACGTTCCATGGGTAAAAAGAGCAGTCAAAAGATCTGACGAAAGCAAGAAGGACTGATATGTAGGCAATGTTACAGCAACAAGGAAGTGTCTCTCATGAATAGCCTGATATGCATTCAAAAGAGTCAAAAGAAAACCAATAAAGGTTGCATAGATTAACAAACCAACAAAACCAGCATTAGCGTAACCACTACCAATCCATCCTGTATTTGCCCCTATAAACGCCCAAGGGAAAAAGTGCTCACCAATCACATAAGGAATACTTGTTTCAAATTTGTAAGGAAATAATCCAAGCGTGATTTTGCTGTAAGCCCAGTAAGCATATCCTTGCTGTGAAAAGAAATCATAGTAGAAGAAATTGATTAGCGCCGGTACAAAAAGAGCTCTACGCAAGAACAACGTCGCGAACCATTGGTGGAATATGTAGAACCAATAGTCAAACAAAGCCAAGAGGGGGATCAAAGTATACCCTAGTAGTATACATACTAAACCACAGCGAAATTGTAGTAGTTTATATATTAATATAACAGCAATAGGATAAAAGAGAATTGCTTTGTGCGATGTCAATCCAAACATTAACCAGGAGCCAATAAAGCTAAGTACCAAAAATTTCCTTCGCCGTTCAACTAAAGATAAAGCCAATGCCAAAGGGAAAACAACTTTTGCGACCCATGAATTAATATAGCCATATACTTTTGGGAAAGATACAGCGATAACGTTTCTGTATATATAGACATTGCGTAAATTGAAATTCATATAGCGCAACCCTCCTAGCAAAAGCAAGCTAACAATTACGCTATATCCTATAAGCAAAAGCATTTGTATGATATTTACTCGGGAGAATTTGGGAAACCAAACAATCCGAAGATGGAAAATCTGTGGTATTTCCACTATAATTCCAAAACCCAAGAAGACCATGTAAATAAACTGCCGTGCCTGGTCCATAGCACTGAATAAAACCAGCATAGGTATAATGATTAAAAATTGGAAATGTGCATAAAAATCAGATGGTTTCGAAAACGAGCTAGGCAGTAATGAAGTGCCCAAAACAAGCAGAAAAAGTGCCTCGCCTACCTTAACCCAATTTGGTGTCCATGCAAATCCATAATATGCCCATTTAGGAACAATGTAAACATAATATCCAATGTACAGCAAGCTAAAGGCTACTATGTACAAAAGACTTATTCCTGCTTTTCGCCTAATCTGCCGACCACAAATGCACGTCTTCAGTAGCATTACCGCCCCCTATCGCTATCAAGCATAATCCACAGCAAACCGCTCAGACCAACGTATCAAATTGAGCCATCGCCAAAACGTCCACCGGAACAGCCGAGAACCTCGCAACATCGCCTGCCATTGCTCGCGGGCTGCCGCGAGGTTGAGGACCGGTAGCATCATGTCCTCTGCACTTTTTAAAGTTTTTGCTACCCATGGTTGCAATGCTTGCAACCATACACGTTCGGGCGTTGCAAAACCGACTTTATCTCGCCGAGCCAAAATTGGCTCAGGCACAAGTCCTCTCATAGCTGCTCGGAAGATCGCTTTCGTAGTCCCATCAGACGAAATTAAATAAGATTCAGGAAGTGAATATACAAAATGCACCAACTGAGGTGTAAGAAAAGGAACCCGACTCTCAATGGAATGCCACATTGAATTTCGATCTTCATAACGCAACAGACGCGGAAGGCTTATACGCTGTAGATCACGTAACAACATAGCACGCAACACCTCTTTGGTATCCCGCGCGGGATGGAGGCTATAGGGCTGCACACCCCGCTGCCGAAACCAATCGGCGTTCAACCACGCGGGCATGGGCTCCTCACCCAGCAGTTTACGTGGCCAACGCTGCAATTCGGGCGGGAGCAAAAATGCAGCTAAGCGCGGCAAGAAAAACCTCAGTCCCCACGATGCAGGAACACGACGGATACGCTCTAGAAAATGCACCAATTCACCGTAGCGCCGTTGCCGCCATAAAGATACTGCCCGGGCAACGTAGTAAATGGAATACCCTGCGAGCATTTCATCCGCGCCCTGACCATCTAACATGACCTTAATACCTTGCTTCTTCGCCAACCGAAAAACCCGATATTGAGCATAAATACTTGTACTCCCAAACGGCTCATCCTGAGCCCAAACTAAGTCATCAAGATCTCGCGGGAGGTCCTCAGGCCGTGGACGTACCTTGTGTACATGCGCACCAACATGTTGGGTCACTATGTCAATCCACGGCTCCTCGCGAATGTGCGCGTCTTCATCAGCAACAAAGCTAAAAGTGTGAATCTCAGCTCTAGGTTCTAAATAGCGGATCGCGCTTACAATTGCTGACGAATCAATACCACCAGATAAGGCCGTTCCTAAAGGCACATCACTACGCAAGTGAAGTCGCACGCTTTCTAGAAAAAGCTCACGCAGTCGCGTGGCAGCTTCTTCAAAAGGAAGATCTAATCGCGTTTGAGGCAAGGGATCCCAATAACGATGGAGTGTAGCCTTCTGGGGTGCATCCACTGGAATAACCATATAATGCGCAGGTGGTACGTGATAAATGCCTTGAAACATGGTCTCGGGTTCATGATCCGTCAGCCCATATCGCAGGTAATCATATACTCGCTGGGGATGCGCTCGGGCTCGAACTCCAGGTAAAGCAAGTAGAGCTTTGATTTCTGAAGCAAAAGCCAAACCCTGCTCGTAATTCATATAATACAAGGGTTTAATACCAAAAAAGTCCCGCGCAAGAAAAACTTCTCGCGCGTCTACGTCAAGAATCGCAAAAGCAAACATCCCTACGAAACGCTGCAGCGCCTTTGGGCCCCATCGCGCGTACGCGTACAACACGACTTCTGTGTCCGTTTGTGACTGAAAATGCACACCATGTGCTTCTAATTCTTTTCGTAATTCTCGATAATTGTATACTTCACCATTGTAAATAATAATATACCGCCCATCTAAAGTCTGCATTGGCTGCCAACCAGCTTTGCTTAAATCTAAAATCGAAAGGCGAAGATGCTCAAACCATATCCGGAGCGATTCTGGCCCCTGGTAAGCCTCTGGAGATAAGCAACGTTGAGGCATATGTAAACCATCCCATGCGAGGCATCCCATATCATCAGGCCCGCGATGTCGCAAGATCTTAAGCCCAAGAGCGTGCGGAGAAACCTCTGGCCCTATTAGGCCAAAAATGCCACACATCCTATTTCACCTCCAAACCCTGGAGCACGGCGCTAAGTAAAATTACCCAATAGAGGCCATAAAGTAAAGCTTGGATCCAAGCGACTAAACGTAAGGCAGTTAATGGATCGGGAATATGGACCCAAAATAGAAAGATAATACCACCAAGCGCACCTACGTCATAGATAAGCTTAGACCATGGATAACGACTGAGAAAAACCAAACGACTTAAAGGGTTTACTGTCAAGATCCCCACAAACCAAGGAGCCATCACAGAAAGCATTTGCCCAGCTAACACCCACTGTGCGCCAAAAATCAGACGTATAGCCCTTGGGGCGAGCAACCACAAGCCAAACCCTAACGCCAAGGCTAAGAGCCCCAATCGCAAAGTGGCTTGCAAAAAAAGCTCACGCGCACGGCGTTTATCAGAACGTGCTGCCTCCGCGATCTCACCAAAAAATACATCCGCGACTGCTGTCCCTAAAAGAACCAGCGGTATACTCACTGTACGCTGAGCCAAAGCCAACATCCCGCCGACCTCAATACCATATAAGCTGGTAAAAACCGGAACAGGGGCCATTAACGCCATGGTGTCTACAAAGGCCGATGGAAGAAAAACCATTGGATATTCTTTATACTTCCACAGTAAATGCCACGAACGTTGAAATGAAAGATATCCAAAAGCACGTATTGGAAATTCTCGAACAAAAAAGGCAAGACTCAAAAGGCGTCCAACAATCTCCCCTCCGATCAAGCCCAAACCGCGCCATGGATATGCAATTAGCTGCACAAAAGCCCGGAAAACTCCACGACTCGCAACAAAATAGCCGATTATATGAAAAAGTTTCTCTCGTATGAACCAAAACCGAAAGATTTGGCCCCATACATTCAAAAGAACAGCAAAAGCCGCCGCAAAACCACCCCATACAGGGAAAGCATCGTATCCTAAAATACGATAGCGACGAAATACCTCAAACAATCCGCCAGCCACCAAAGAAACCACAAAAGCTAAGCCAAGGGCATACCCCGTCAACAACAGTGCTTCTTCATCCCGTTTGGCTGCGACAATGGCCGCCTCGTACCGTAATGCCCCGCCAACCGTTGCCACACCCACAAAACTCACAAAAAGCCCCCATAACCCCATGGCTTCGGGAGTATAAAGCCGTGCCAATAAGGGCGAAACCAGCACCGTCACGCCCTGCCCAACAGCAGTACCACTGGCAACAGAAAAAATGCGGCGTCCTAGGTCATTTCTATGGACCCAATCGATAAGAGAGCGAATCATAAAAAACGCAACCTCTCAATTATGTGCTGTTGTTGGGCAGGAGACAACCGCGGCCCCATTGGCAACGATACCACCTCCTGCGCTGCCTTTTCCGCTTGGGGAAGGGAGCCTTCCGGCCAAGCATAAACGGGCAAACGATGAAGCGGTACTGGATAATACACCATCGTACCGATGCCCTCCTCGGCCAAGCGTTGTCGCACCTCGTCCCGTCGACCATTCATCACCCGCACAGTGTACTGATGATAGACATGGTAAGCGTAAGGTTGCTCGCTCGGCAACACGAAATCCTTCACCCCAGCCAGCGCCTGGTGATAACGAGCCGCGA
>JAADDM010000127.1 GCA_013153955.1 Gammaproteobacteria bacterium
CCCTTCACCAACCTGCTCGGTCTCCTCTTGCATAACAACCGTATCCGCCCCTTCAGGCATCGGCGCACCGGTAAAAATTCGCGCAATCGTCCCCTTTACCAAGGGCGTACCTACTGTACCAGCCGCAATTCGTTGACTGACCGTAAATAGGGTCTCTTTATCTGCGGATGCCAGTGTTTTGGAGTCCAATGCATAGCCATCCATCATACTGTTGTTATGCGGTGGCACATTCAGGCTGGCAGTAATATCTTCAGCCAGAACTCGTCCCAGTGCTGATTGGATTTGAATAGTCTCTTGCTTAGCGGTGGGAACCGCTTTGGACAGTAAATAGGCTAAAGCTTCATCAAAGGATTTCATCGGCTTACTCTTTTTGGAGGATTATTTAAGGAGGAATGTGTCGGTATGATTGTGAGCTTCATATGACATCAGACCTGTATCACTTGAGTTCTTATTTACACTTATTAGTGCTTCAAGTAAATTTTAAAACACTTAGACTATTGCGCCCAACGTTGCTCTGCTTCTTTATCACTGACCCTTGAATCGACCCAGCGAACCTCACCATTTGGCAAGGTCTCTTTCTTCCAGAAAGGGGCATTGGTCTTCAAATAATCCATAATAAAGTGTGCGGCATGAAAGGCATTTTCACGATGGCGACTGGCCACGGCAACCAGTACAATCTGATCTGTTGGGTACATCTTGCCCACTCGGTGAATAATCACACTGGCTTCAAGCGACCAGCGATCATGTGCTTCCAAGCGGATTTTCTCTAAGGCTTTTTCTGTCATACCAGGGTAGTGTTCTAGCTCAAGAATGGAGACTTGATCGCCTTCATTAATATCGCGAACGGTGCCAACAAAGGAGACAACAGCCCCAATATCCTTATGCCCTGCTCGTAACCGTGCATTCTCTTCGGTTAAGTCAAAATCCGCTTCTTGAATTTTGATAAACGGATAATCGGTTGCCGTATTACTCATGCCTATCCCCCTGTAACAGGCGGGAAAAAGGCAATTTCATCACCCGATTTAATCGTCGTTTCACGTGAAGCAACATCATGATTTACGGCAATTTGTAAGTTCGTATTATCTTGTAAAGCTTGCTTCCAATTATCGCCTCGGCTTGCTAATTCAGCAATTAACTCTGAGACAGTTTTATGTTCTGCAGGCAACTGTTCATCAGCCTGACCCAGCATCTCTCTAAAACTTGCAAAATATAGAATATTTACCATTTTTCTGTCCTTGTTACGTGTCATCTTAACGCCAAATCTTGGCCCTCTATTTTAGAGGCCTGATTCAATGGTTAGCCACCAAGCTCAACCATCTGTCTAAATTCAATATTATGTACATTTTCATTAAAGAAGTGCTTTTCTGGTTTCTTCAACATGGCATCAACAATCAACTGCTGAAGGCCTTCATCACTGACCCCCTCGCGCAAGGGGGTTCTCAAATCAACCGAGTCCTCCTGCCCTAAGCACAACGCTAACACGCCTTTTGCAGTCAATCTAACGCGATTACAGGTTTCGCAAAAGTGTTCAGAAACGGCTGAAATAACCCCAATACGAGTATTCGTACCAGCAATGACAAAATTCTTAGCAGGCCCATCATGGCTTTTACCGGTTGATGGAATAAGATCTGCACCAACATGCTTTTTAACGCGCGCCAGAATCTTCGCCGCTGAATAGTGTTGATTCATCATACTCACCCCTGCTGGGCCGATAGGCATGGTTTCAATAAAGCGAACCTCTACCCCCTTCTCTAAGCCATAGTCAACCATCGCTTCAATCTCATCATCATTCGTGCCTTTCATCACAACCATGTTGAACTTAACAGGTGTCATGCCCACCTCAAGCGCCTTATCCACACCCGCCAACACCTTCTCTAAATCACCGCCACGAGTAATTAAATTGAAACGCTTCGGTTTTAATGAATCAATCGAAACATTGATGCGACTGATTCCAGCTTTATGCAGTGCCTCAGCCTCTCTCGCTAGGTGATGTGCATTGGTCGATAAGGCAATGTCTTCTAGGCCATCATACTGACTAATCTGTTCAACCAAAGTAGATAGGTTTTTGCGTACCAGAGGCTCGCCCCCAGTTAGGCGAACCTTAGCCACCCCAAGATGTACAAAGGCTTTAATGATGCGTGCAAGCTCATCGTAGGAGAGATACTCCGTATGACGACCTTCTGGGTGAACCCCTTGCTCAGGCATACAGTAATCACACCGATAGTTACACTTATCGGTGACAGAGACACGAATGTAATCAATCGTACGGTTAAACGGGTCAATCAAAGAGTTCTTCATTTTTTCGCCATGCTAGAGATCACTGCTTCATCTCATTCTAAGTCAATATTTAGCGTTATAGCCAAACGGGAATAACGCATTTTACAGACAAACATATTAGAAATCAATTATTTATTAACCGGTCAATAGCTCTAACCCACAGTATTTAAAGAGGATTTTAAATGCACCTAAATAGAGTTTAAACACACGAAATGACCAGGCCTGGTAGATTGTCTAATTAACCCTTTACTCTGTTCCAACCCATTTACACCTATTTTTTGACACACCACACAAATAAAAACAAAATGACTTAAATACTGTGTAAAATTCAAAACGACACAAACAATATAACGTTATGTTCAAAATAGATAAAAACAAAAAAAATCTGACAACCTCTTTAAAAACAACCAGTTAACCTACAATTTACCGCAGCGGATTTTTAAGCACCCTCTCCAGCCTGCCTGCGACCCCAAAATATTGAACAAAATCAGATAGCTAGACGCAACTTGTTAAAATAAAAATTAAAAAAGCGTGGCGGAGGATTGAAAACCTTAAAGAAAATCGCGTAAAATAGCACTCAATGTGGAACAAAATGAAGAAAATGCGACCAGATCAAATCTGGTGCGGAAATCGCTGTGTAACCCCTTGTTTTATAAAGGGAAAAAACAGTACCTGTTCCACACCAACCAAGCCGAAAGGCTGTTAAGACTCTTTAGACAGGCGTTGTGTAAGTCTAAGTCTCGTTCCACACCAACCAAGCCGAAAGGCTGTTAAGACCCGTTTGGCTTTAGTCTTTTCTTGTTTAACTTATGTTCCACACCAACCAAGCCGAAAGGCTGTTAAGACTTACGGTGAGGTTTTTTGGCCACTGGCCGGAGTTGTTCCACACCAACCAAGACGAAAGGCTAGCTATAGACTTACGGCAGTGTCTGACCCTCTTGTCTACTTTTCTCGTCCCACTTTTGTTCAGGCGAAAAAAAACCCCAAACTACAAAAGTAATTTGGGGTTTATAATGTAATTTCTAGCGAACGATTGAGTTACTTAGTACACCAAGGTCAAGACGGTAATTGAGAGCTGGCATGTGCCAGTGAACAATTACCAACTTGGCGTGCTAAGCGACTCAAGAGCCGCTAAAAAAGATTACATTCCTGAGTGACCAACACCCGGCTTGTCTTCATGCATACGTTGTGGAACGTTATACTGAGGCGTACCGTCTGGTAACTTACGTGCTTGAACGAACTCGTCTGCTTTACCAGTACCGTTACCACCAACCAGTGAATCATCACAGTTAGTCATACAACGGTCGTTATGGATAACAGGACGGTGATCACAGAAGAAGTTACCTTGGTTAGGCATATACTTGTTCATCTTCATCAGAAGTTCTGAGTTGAAGAACATGTCATCTTCTAGTTCGTTACCTTCATCGTCAATCGGAATATAGTTTGACTGAAGGATATACCCTGTCATTCCTAGGTAACCAGCATCACCGATGTAAGGTGCATTTGGCGTCCAGAAAGGCATTGTACGACGGATGTAATCAAAGATTGTTACCGCGTAAGGCCAGTAGTTACCTACTGCTTTCATTGGCGCTGGATCAGTAAAATCAGAGGTTACTAGATCTTCATCAACCGCAAGTGCTAGGTAACCCTTTGCACCTTCACCAAATTCACCGTGACACATACCACAGAACTGAACGTAAACCTTACCACCTTCTTCGATTGTCATTCCAACCTTAGGGTCAGGAAGACCTTTACCGTCTCCATCCACAACAATCTGCCATTTTGACAGAGCTGCTTCAGCGATAGGTGTACCGAATCCACGTGCTACGAAATCTGAATCGTTTGTGAAGTTTGCAGCTGCGCTGTCGTGAACTTCTGTAAACGCTTTAGGAATCTTACACTGTGCATTACCGTGGTTACCACCATCAATGCTGTCGTCAACTTCAAAAGAGTAAGGGTTAGCAGGATCTAGCTTTCCAACCATACCGTCACGACCGTGAGTTGCATCAGCACCCAGGATTGCTTCGATAACGGCTTTATCTAGGTACTTACCGTCTGCTTTCTTGATGATTTCTGCATAGTTTGCTGCATACTTACCATCAATCTTATCGCCAGCAGCGCTGTCTGAATTACCAGACATAGCAGCAGCTGAACCAGAGAATAGTACTGCAACAGAAGCTGCAACTAATGTTTGTTTAGTATTGAACATTTTCAATCATGCCTCCGTTTTTACCTTCATCCCAACCGTGTACTCTCCACGTTACCATCGCAGTACGGTGATAAACGTTGTTAGTACCTTCCAACTTACGCATTTGCGGCATTGGAGGCTGAACGTAACCTGTCTCATCTGTTACACGACTCATTAAGAACGCTTCAGAACCATCCCAGTCCCATTCCATTTCGAAACGAGTCCAAGCTTTGTCTAATACAACTGAAGTGAAATGTGCTTCTTTCCAGTTCTTACCACCGTCTGTAGAGATATCAACGTGAGCAACTTTTCCACGACCAGACCAAGCTAGACCACGGATGAAGTACTTACCAGGACCCTGCATTTTGAAATCAGGAGATGGGTAAGTAATAACTGAGTTTGCTTCCATGTACCATGAGAAACGCTGCGCTGAACCATCAGGCATCAATTCTGTGTACTTAGAAGTCTCTTCACGGTGCTGCATAGGCACATCGTGAACCATGATGCGACGTAGGTACTTAACCCACATGTTCGCTTCACAACCAGGAACAACTAGACGAATTGGGTAACCTTGCTCACGACGAAGTGCTTCACCGTTCTGTGCATAGGCAATGAAACAATCATCCATCGCTAGCTCTAATGGGATAGAACGCGCCATACCAGATGCATCAGCACCTTCAGGAATGATCCACTTACCTTCAGGCTTGATACCCGCTTCTTTCAATAGGTCAGATAGACGTACACCTGTGTATTCAACACAAGACATCATACCGTGAGTCCACTGAACAGAGTTCAACTGAACACCTTTCCACTCTAGTGCGCCGTTTGCAGGACACTCAACGAAGTGAATACGTGATACTGATGGGAAACGCTTAAGGTCATCCATCGTGAAGATAAGAGGCTGTTCAACCAAACCGTGAATTACTAAACGGTGATCATCAGGATTAATCGTTGGAACACCACCGTGGAAACGCTCAAAGTGAAGACCGTTTGGCGTGATGATTCCGTGCAACTGATGGATCGGAGACATTGTGATAGAAGCCATTGAATCAGGCGTTAACCACTCTAATGTACGACGTTGAACTTCTTTCTCGAAAGGAGAAGGCATTCCGTAAGGGTACTTACGAACACCAAATCCTAGAGACTTACGTGCTGCACCGTCTTGTAGTACTTTAGTTAGTTCTTCTTTTCCAGCATAAGGGGCTACAGCTTTCTTTGCATCAAAGCCTGCTCCTTCTGCTGCGTTAGCTGCTGAAGTAAACATTACTCCACCAGCTACTGCCGCGCTACCCTTTAAAAAGGCGCGACGACCTTGGTTGCGACTGTCTTCAGTCTGAACTGCAACCTTTTGTACGTTTTGATCTGTCATTTATTGCTCCTTGATGATCCCGCTGTTCTCAGCAAAACCCCAAATTCACGAGTTTAAATTGGTACTAAATTATTTTTTCTATAGCCGAACTGTTTCCAACCGCATTCGGCTATAACAGTTATTGCTAATAGGTAATGATAAATTTTATAGGGTATGACTGCAAGTCTAAATACGAGAAAAATTAGAATTTACTTATATAAGTTTTTTATCACCCTAATAGCGTCAGCCAATATCTATGCTGTTTATGGCTGAAATTGCATAAAAGACACACTATGTTGTGGGTAAGTCTTCTCTTGAGCAGATTGGACCTGTTTTTGGATTTTCAATGTCTTCTGCCACTTGGCTTAAAAATGTTTGCAGTTCACCAATGCTTAACACCGATAAAATCTTATTCATGGTCTCAGGATGGATTGCAACGGTGGTATAAATCCCTGATGCAAGTTGAACCTGAACGCCACAAGCGTCCGCAACCGCACCTTGTTCGTCATTGCCTTCTATCATCGAAGCCTGCTCACCAAAGAGAAGTTCTGCATATAGCTCTTCTATTTTTTCGGTCTGTGCTTCCGCTAAGTCATCTGCAATACTCACCGTAAATTCAGGAATATCTGAATAGGTCACATCGGACTTAAGCGTGGCCGCGACTTCAAGCGATTCACAGTAGGCTTTAAATCGCTCTGCTAGGCTTAAATCAAAAAACACATACTCCATTAACTCATCCATTGCGGTTTCCTTTATTTTTAGGCGTGTGACAGGTATTATTAAAAACATATTATAAGGACTTAAAATACACAGGGGTTAAACTCCTGCAATTTTATTAGAGTACCTAAAGTAACCTCTCTACTCTACCCTTAAGTTTGTCATAAATAATCGTATGCAATAAATCCATACTTACTTAATATAACCCTAGCTTGACGTTTACTTGAACCATCAACCGTCAAACCCACGCTTCAAAGGTACGCCACAATGCTTGATCGCCAATACCCTATCACGCGTATGCGCCGCATGCGCAAAGATGAATTCTCTCGCCGCTTAATGCGTGAAAACACGCTCACCGCTAACGACTTAATTCTACCGATGTTTGTGATAGAGGGGCACAACACGCGTGAACCCGTCAGCTCAATGCCCGGAGTTGAACGCTTAAGCCTAGACCTGTTAGTCATGGAGGCCAAAGAGATTCACGCCTTGGGCATTCCAATGGTGGCACTGTTTCCTGTCACGCCAGATGAGGTTAAATCTTTAGATGCTGCAGAAGCCTACAATCCAGAGGGGCTGGCACAGCGAGCTGTCAGAGCCATTAAAGAGGCTTGCCCAGACCTAGGCGTCATGACCGATGTGGCTCTGGACCCGTTTACCACGCACGGCCAAGATGGCATCATTGATGAAACCGGCTATGTGGTCAACGATGACACCATTGATGCGCTCATGCAGCAAGCCCTCTCTCATGCAGAAGCAGGAGCAGATGTACTGGGCCCTTCAGATATGATGGATGGTCGCATCATCGAAATTCGTGAGATGCTGGAAGACAATGGTTTTGTCAATACCCGAATCATTGCCTACTCTGCTAAATATGCTTCCGCCTATTATGGCCCTTTCCGAGATGCCGTCGGTTCTGCTGGTAATTTAGGCAAAGGCAATAAAAACACCTATCAGATGGATCCTGCAAACCGCAACGAGGCGCTGCATGAAGTCGGTCTTGATTTAAACGAAGGTGCGGATATGGTCATGGTCAAGCCCGGTATTCCCTACCTAGATATTGTACGCGACATTAAAAATGAGTATAAAGCCCCGACCTATGTGTATCACGTGAGTGGTGAGTACGCCATGATTAAAGCCGCCGCACAAAATGGCTGGATTGATGAGCGTGCAGTAGTACTAGAGACCCTACTGAGCTGTAAACGTGCTGGCGCAGACGGCATTCTAACGTACTATGCAAAACTGGTTGCAACGTGGCTAAAAGAGCAAGATTAACGCTTACCTTCTAACCCAATGCACTCCCTGTCAAAACGGGGAGGGCATTTTGGCTGAGTGCTAATATTCAATTCGATGATTCAACTTGATGATTCAACTTGATGATTCGACCCTAATATTTGACACTAAGCATTAACCCATAGAGTTCACCCCTAACAACACTAAAGCACTTTGCTTTCGCCACCACTCTTAAAAAAGACCCTTATATGACTGATTTATACGCTGTAGTAGGCGACCCCATTGCTCACTCAAAATCCCCTCTTATTCACCGCCTGTTTGCCGAACAGACGCAGCAAGACATGGCCTATGAGGCGATTCGAATTGATACCGATGACACCCCTTTCAAGTGGGCGATTGAGGATTTAAAAAATAGGGGCTATCAAGGCCTCAACATTACCGTGCCCTTTAAACTGGATGCATTTGAGTATGCTGATAGCCTATCGCAACGTGCGCAAACTGCCCATGCGGTCAATACCTTTCTCTTTCAACCAGACGGCACCACCCAAGCAGACAATACCGACGGGGTTGGGCTAGTGAATGACATTGAACTCAATGGCGAGCGCCCTTTCAGCGGTCAAAAGGTACTTATTTTAGGCGCAGGTGGAGCTGTTCAAGGCATTTTAGAACCGCTTTTAGAGAAACAACCCAGCCTGATCCATATTGCCAACCGTACTGCCAAACGCGCACAAGTATTAGGTGATCGCTTTGAGACAGAAACTCCCATCACTGCCAGTGGCTGGGAAGATATCCCCCTTCAAACGTACGATATTATCATCAACGGCACGTCTGCTAGCCTAGAGGGAAAACTCCCGCCTATTTCGGATGCGCTTATTGGTGCGGATAGCTTGGTGTATGACATGATGTACGGCACAGAACCGACTGTCTTTATGAACTGGGCAAGCAATGCGCACCCTAACTGCCAGACAATGGACGGGCTTGGTATGCTGGTCGGTCAAGCAGCTGAAGCCTTTTTTCAATGGCGTGGCGTTCGTCCAGAAACGGCCAGTGTAATTACGGAAGTACGTCGCTTAATGCAAGTCAGTTAACCCCCTCTCTATCAAGGGGTTTTATTAGGGAGGAAGGCGATTGTTATTGGATTTGAGGTGCGTCTTAATTCAGATTTCCGCTCTAAATGACAGCCACAAAAAAGCCCTTTGATTCAATCGAATCAAAGGGCTTTTTTTCATGGTTCTGTACAAAGATTAAATACGAACTCTGTTATTCAACCGCTTCCCTCACCACTTCTTTGGTCTCATCCATAATTTCGCTGTCTTCTCTCACCACATCCACAACATCTTGCATCTGATCACCGGTATCTTCTAGCTTCTCAATCGTCCCTTGCAAGAACTCCAAACTGGTTGTCGCGATTTCTCGGCTATCAAACCAATCGAACATAATGGCCAGCGCCATGAGCGTAATCAACCACAGAATTAAGCTAATCTTACCAAATATATTCATCTTTCCATTCCTAAATTCTGCTGTGTAGTGAGTCGTTTATGAGCGCTGATTCTATTAAGAAGCCCCATATACTTATTAAGTTAATAGTGAGCATACTAGCGTTTTTTAAGCAAAAACGCACGTAAGTTTTGGCTTAAAGCAGTAGACATTTTTGCCAAAGCCAACGCCTCGGCCTGCTCCTCATCCTTTACCGTTTCTTCTATCGTCAGGTCAATCGAGACAATAGGAATACCGTATTTACCCAACAGTGAGATGCTGCCTTCGTACAACCATGCATTCGATTCTTCATCTTGACCGTCGCTATAGAGCGCATAATCTAAAACAAAATCAGGGGGTTTGGCTGAGAAACGAATCCCTTCGGACTGCATCGCCTTAATCAAATCAGGCTCATAGCGCCGACGCTCTCTCACCAAGGCTTTCATATTAAAGATAAGAGACTTGGCCAAACGGCTTATGCGTTTATCTAAAAACTCCGCTAACCGCTTATTTTTTAAGCTAGGTTGAGGCAGCTTGTTAGATTTTAATAACTGAAGCAGCATCTTTCGCTCTTCCAGATTATAAAGCGCAGGCACATAGTCAACTAACTGCTCAAAAGCACTTTTATTTTGGCTGATTCTTAAGTAGGCTGACAAGCCCTTATCAAGCACTTGAAGGCGTTGAGAAGCACGCTCTGCAAGCTGCTCGTCATTCCAGCTAAGCACAACCTCAAGCAGCGTGTCGGATGCTACTAATGGCTCAACTTGTTCAGGCTGAATCAACGCTAATGAGCGCAGTGATGCACGAATATCTTGACGTAAACGAATATCAAAAATCGCTTTCTTACGGCGTTTTTTAGAGGGCGTTAAAGCAAAGAGTTTTTTCAGAGCTGACTGTAAAACAAGCGGTTTTACCAGCTTAGGGTTCGTATTTTCCAAGCCCGCTTCAAGATCCTCTCCCAACAGAGAGAATAGAGCAGGAGAATCCTCTATGGTTAAAGGAACATTAGCACTGGCTTGGGCGGGCACAGAGAGCGCCGCAATGCCAATCGAAACACCTAATAGCATAAAAACAGGCAATACTAACCCTCGCAAAGCCTTCAAAAAAATCGCTTGCGTGTGTTGATATAATTGTCTGATTCTATTTACAGGCTTAAACACCCAATCACTCCAAGCGAACACTCTGAGACGAAACACTCGCCAACATTAAGGCCCGCTATTTAAAATGCTGACATCATCATACCCGATTTACCGCAGACTACTATAGTCCGAACCAGTATTATTATGCAAAATGATAGGCTCACAAAGCCGCTCTATTCAGTGCTCTGTTTCCCACTACGCCAAGCGCGAATAGTGAATCGAGCAGGATGACTTGCATGATATAGAGACAAGGGTTGTACCAATGCACACCCTTCAATATCGGCCACAATACTCTCTGCCGCTAAAAACACTGACATTAAGCCCCTTGGCCCGTGCCCATTTGAAACATACAGGCCTGCTTGATAACGCTGTTCAGGGTATTTATACACCGCATGAGTATGGGATTGCGACAGGTAGACTTCGGTTGTCCAGTCCGAGCAAGGCACGGCGCCAAAAATAGGTAGGTGATCTGGCGTCGTAGGCCTAAAGGCGATACGGCCAGCCAAAGCTCCTATTTCAGCAGGCTCACTCTCTATTGGCTTAAGCCAGCTAGGTAGCGCCTGCTGAGCGGTCTCTAAGTTGGTTAGCTGCCCTTCACGTGATAATACCTCGCCTAAATCAGGCGCTTCAAAAGTCGCTCCGGTGACAGCCAATCCGCCCCCACAAGGCGATGAGTAGCCCGCATGGGTCAGCGGTACGTTTAATTTAAAGTTTTGCTGTGACTCACTCAAGTGCGTGACCTGACCTTTAACGGGTCTAATTGGCAAATTAAGTTGGTGGTTCAACTCGCTGTTTAAGCTTCCTGTCGCGACCACCACAACATCGGAAACCATGCGTTTTGTTTGACCATTATTGGCGGCCTCGGTCTCAATTAACCACTCCGTACAAGAAGATAGGCAGGCCTGATTGTTTGCAATCACGCTTTGACAATCCACATCTTCTGACTCTATTTTAGCTGATACGTTGGCTCTGTCTACGCGACCCTTTTCAGCATTTTCTTGCGCAATCGTTACCACTGTTTGCCCTGTCAGAACCGTAATATTCTCGTGCTGTAAACAGCGTTGCACCACCGAGCG
>JAADDM010000012.1 GCA_013153955.1 Gammaproteobacteria bacterium
TTTAAGCATGCTGTAGGCTGCTTTTGTACACGCGGTTAAGCTATAAGCACTGATGTCATGTGCCGTGCTAAAGCCTGCACGAGTTGAAGCATCAATCATGCGGCCTTCAAGCTCTTCGCGCGGGGCAAAGGCAACTGAGTGCACTAGTGTGTCTAGGCCGTCGGTCCAAACCTTTCCAAGTTCAGCAAAGACGGTCGCTATTTCTTCATCACTAGCAACATCTAAAGGCAGGATAATGGATGAACCTAGTTCAGCTGCAATTTTTTCAACGCGCCCTTTTAATTTCTCATTTTGGTAAGTTAGGGCAATTTCCGCACCTTGTGCATGCATCTGCTTCGCAATACCGTATGCAATAGATTTGTTGTTTGCAACACCGATGACCAAAACTTTCTTTCCGCTTAGGAATCCCATATTCTTCTCCAAATGTTAATCTTGAGGCTTATTAATACGTCTATTCAATTTAAAATGACGTATGATGACTGTTAAATTTAAGCTCATTATAACGCTAAACTAGCGCTTATAAAGGCTCTAATGCTTAAAATAAGTCAGATGATAGGGTTGTTTAAATACCCTTGAAGGCGCTACTCATTAAGGGACTCTTTTTTCAGTGAAGCAATCATGTCGTATGCAGAGCCATCGTATTAATCGACCTGCAGTAAAACGTTTTTTATCGCTAGTGGCAATCAACGCTGCATTGCTTATAAGTCTCGCTGTTGAGGCGAATTGGAATAGCCCGTATCCCACTGAAAAAGTGGCTGAAGAGACACTATTCAGTGCCTTTAGTACCCCTCCTAAACACCTTGATCCCGTTGTCTCTTATAGCTCAAATGAGTGGGCTATATTGAGCCAGGTGTATGAGCCTCCCCTGCAATATCATTATTTAAAACGCCCCTATACATTAGAGCCGCTTACGTTAAGTAAGATGCCTGAGTTGATATTTTTAGATAAGGACTTTCAAAAGGTTACGGAATCTTCTCCTGATATTGCCTATAGCCAATACCTTTTTACGCTCAAGCCCAATATTAAATTTCACACACATCCCGCCTTTGTGCAGAATAAAGAGGGGGAGTGGACTTATCATAAAATGAGCCAGACAGCATTTGAAGATATCGATTCGATTGCGGATTTTGAACTGAAAGCCAGTCGAACCCTGCTTGCTTCTGATTATGTTTATGCCATAAAACGGATGGCTCTGCGACAGAACCATTCCCCTATTTTAGATTCGATGATGGACTATATAGAAGGCTTGAAACAGTATTCTGATAAAGTTACAAAGGGCTATCAGCAGCATCTGGGAAATAGTAAAGGCACTGTTAAAACAACATTTTATGACTTAAACAAGTTTGATATAAAGGGGGTAGAAGTAATTGATAGTACACACTATTCAATCACGATTAAAGGGCGTTACCCTCAATTTATGTACTGGTTGAGTATGAACTTTTTTTCCCCGATTGCTTGGGAAGTGGATGCCTTTTATAAACAACCAGGTCTGGTAGAAAAAAACTTAACACTGGATACTTCTCCTGTTGGGACAGGGCCTTATCAGCTGGTTGAAAACAACCCTAATAAACGATTGAGATTGCTGGCCAATCCAGATTATCGAATAGAGCGTTACCCAAGCTCAGGACTGCCTCAAGAAGCGGATGCCAGCCTTCTTGAAGATGCCGGTAAGCCACTTCCTTTTATCAAAGAGGTGATTTACTCACTTGAAAAAGAGAGTGTTCCTCTATGGAATAAATTTCTTCAGGGGTATTACGATGCCTCAGGCGTAAGTTCAGATAGCTTTGATCAGGCTGTTAACGTTTCAAATACAGGCAGCATGAGTCTAACGGCTGAAATGACAGAGAAGGGCATTCAGTTTTTAAATATGGTTGAACCATCAGTCATGTATTTTGGCTTTAATATGGCGGACCCTGTCGTGGGAGGTTACTCTGATAAGCAGCGTAAATTAAGACAGGCCATTAGTATTGCCGTGAACTATGAAGAGTATGTTTCCATTTTTTTGAATGGGCGTGGTGTCGTGGCGCATGGCCCAGTTCCTCCGGGTATTCCGGGGTATGTATCGGGTAAGCCCGGTTTAAATTCAGTCATTTTTGATTGGGTAGAGGGTCAGCCGATTAGAAAATCCCTGCTTGTGGCCAAGCAACTTTTAACAGAGGCGGGGTACCCTGATGGCAGAATGTCTGATGGTAAGCCTTTGACACTCTATTACGACACTGCGTCTACAGGGGCTGATAGTCAGTCTGTGCTTAACTGGTATCGTAAGCAGTTTGCCAAATTGGGTATTGAACTGGTGATTAGAGCAACGGATTACAACCGTTTTCAAGATAAGGTTCGAGGTGCAAAAGTACAGATGTTCTCTTGGGGCTGGAATGCGGATTACCCTGATCCTGAAAACTTTCTATTTTTACTTTTTGGCGGTAATGCGACGATTCATACCGATGGGGCAGGTATTAATAGCTCGAATTATGATAACCCAGAGTTTAATGCGCTTTTTTTAGAGATGAAAACAATGGAAAATGGTCCTAAACGACAGGGCATTACTCAAAAGATGATTAAAATACTTCAGGAGGATTCTCCTTGGATTTGGGGGTATTACCCAAAATCACTCGCACTCTATCATCACTGGCTGCACAATGTTTGGCCAAACCCTCTGGCGAATAATACGGTTAAATACCGAAGAATTGATGCCGAAGCACGGCAGAAATTACAGGCAGAGTGGAACCAACCCGTTCTTTGGCCTTTTGGAATCGTCATTGCGTTGATTCTGTTGAGCATCTACCCTTTGATACGGGCGTATCGAAAACGTCAGCACAGAGTATTTAGTCAACCTACGCCAAAGGAGCAAGATTAGATGTTTGCCTATATCGTAAGACGACTGCTCTTTGCTTTCCCAATTCTTCTCGGGGTGAACTTCATTACCTTTGCCCTGTTTTTCATGGTGAATACACCCGATGATATGGCGCGTGCACAGCTAGGCGCAAAACAGACGACACCTGAATTAATCGCCTCATGGAAAGTTGAGCATGGGTATGATAAACCGCTTTTCATCAATGCCGATAAAGGTGGAATAAAGACAATTACGGAGACGCTTTTTGTTCAGGAGTCCCTAAAATTATTTACCTTTGATTTTGGTCAATCGGATAGTGGTCGTCAAATTACCGCAGATATCTACGAACGTATGTGGCCTAGCCTTGCCATTGCACTACCAACGTTTATCATCGGCTTGGTGACCAGTATTTCATTAGCACTGCTCATTGTGCTATTTAGAGGGACACCGCTTGATACCGCCACGATGATGATTGCCGTCGGTATTATGTCTGTTTCAGGCCTGTTTTATATTATTGCGGGTCAAGTGCTGTTTAGTAAAACTTGGCACTGGGTACCAATTTCTGGTTATGCAGAGGGCTGGGAGGGCGTTAAATTCCTAATTCTTCCCGTTTTAATTGGTGTTTTTTCAGGTATTGGATCGGGGGTTCGTTGGTATCGAAGTATCTTTTTAGAAGAGATGAATAAAGACTACATTCGCACTGCCCGTGCAAAAGGGCTTTCTGAGCGACAAGTTCTATTTGGTCATGTACTCCAAAATGGCATGTTACCGATACTGACGGGCGTTGTCGTGGTCATTCCGACCCTTTTCATGGGGAGCCTTATTATGGAGTCTTTCTTTGGCATCCCGGGATTAGGCAGCTACACGATTGATGCGATCAATGCACAGGACTTTGGCATTGTTAAAGCGATGGTCTTTATCGGCTCGGTGCTCTATATTATCGGCTTGGTCTTGACGGATATTTCCTATACATTATTTGACCCAAGGGTGAAGCTGTCATGAGTATGATTTGGTTATGGACAGACTTAATGGTATGGGCCTTATTAGGGGTGATAGTGCTCGGAATCCGTTCTATTTTGAAATCTGAGCAGGCGCGAAAGCAGTGGCACAAGATATTTGAATCACGCATTGCGATGGCTTCAGCAGTGGTTCTGCTCTTCTACCTTGTGTTTGCCTTGATGGGCTCTGTTCATATCAAACTTGACCATAACGCTTATGAACAGAGCGGTTCAAGCATCAAAGAGTCTCCTGCTAACAGTACCTTGCCCATTGGGGTGTACAGTCTACTTGAACTGTCGATGTCTCACCTTATTACGCACTCAGAGCGCACTTATTCGGCCCCTTTTGCAACCCATGAGTACAGTACCTCGATTGGGTTAGACGGGGATGGTCAAGTGGCTCAGGGCTATCGTCCCTTAATCTTTGGGGGGCAGCATCTTACGCCTGAAAATGGAAGTGTACTCTGGGATGTGTTCACCAAAAGCCTGTTACCCTTTATGGTCGCGCTTGGAGTCATTATTTTTATGGTCGTAATTCATGGCTACTTTCGATTTCAGGCCTTTGCGCGCAGAGACATTAACGAGACGCCTAAGGCATTGCCCTGGAATACAGCTTATGTCACTTTTTTTACCTTAACCCTGCTGTTCGCTTGGTTCTATTATTTAAGTTATTTCTATCATGTATTAGGGACTGATAAAGTCGGACAGGATGTCTTTCTACAGTCGGTTAAAAGTATCCGAACCGGGGTGCTCATTGGCTTGTTAACCACCTTAGTGATGTTGCCACTAGCCTTGATTCTCGGTATCAGTGCGGGCTACTTTAAAGGCTGGGTAGATGATGTAATTCAGTATCTTTATACGACCCTTAACTCCATTCCGGGAGTGTTGCTCATTGCTGCGGCGGTTTTGGTGATGCAGGTCATTATCAGCCAGCACAGTGATTGGTTTGGTAGTACTGAAGAGCGTGCAGACCTACGGTTACTGTTTCTTATTTTCATCCTCGGACTAACCAGTTGGACAGGCTTGTGTCGTCTATTACGGGCAGAGACACTCAAAATAAGCCAAATTGAATTTGTCTCCGCAGCCAAGTCTTTTGGGCTTGGGCCCATCAAAATTATTAAAAACCATATTTTGCCAAATTTAATGCACCTTGTTTTAATTGCTCTGGTGCTCGACTTCAGTGGCTTGGTGCTTGCAGAAGCGGTGCTCTCCTATGTGGGTGTCGGGGTTGATCCAACGACGGCGAGCTGGGGCAATATGATTAACCAAGCACGATTAGAGATGGCAAGAGAGCCGATGGTTTGGTGGTCTCTGTTCTCCGCATTCTGCTTTATGTTCACGTTGGTACTTGCAGCCAATCTATTTTCTGATAGAGTGCAGACTGTGCTTGATCCTCGCCGAGTTCATTAGCAACCTGAATGGACTTCGCGCAATTCGACGACTAAGGGAGTGGTAACAACTCAATGAAACCTAAAAAAATTATACTAATCAGACACGGACAGTCTGAAGGCAATGAAGATAGCTCTAACTATGAGACAATTCCCGACTACGCGCTTAATCTAACGGATCTTGGTTTATCTCAAGCAAAGGAAGCAGGCAAGACCATTCTAAAAGAGATTGGAACAGGGACGGTTCAGGCCTATATCTCCCCTTACTATCGAACCCGACAGACCTATGAAGGTATCGCCTCAGTGCTAGGAGATGCGATTGTTGGCTGTAACGAAGATCCACGTGTGAGAGAGCAAGACTGGGGGCATCTTCGTCACCCGGATGATTCACGAATTTTAAGAGAGGAGCGAAACAAGTACAGCTTGTTTTACTACCGAATGAAGGATGGCGAGTCAGGTGCGGATGTCTATGATCGCGTCAGCGGTTTCTTTGAGACCATGTACCGAGACTTTAAGAAAGAGCGCTTTCCCGAAAATGTTCTGATTGTAACGCACGGCATGACGCTGAGAATTTTTCTAATGCGCTGGTTACATTGGACCGTCGAAGAGTATGAGGCATTGGATAACCCCGGTAATTGCCAAGTCGTGGTCATGGAACAGAATGAAGACGGCAAATATCAGCTGACTAGCCCTTTAAAACTTCGATAACCAAAAGAATAAAATATGACGGATGCAGATACCCCCATTTTAGAGATTCAAAACCTGACGATTAAGGTGAATGAGGCAGTGCTCATTGATGATGTGAGCTTTGACATACAGCCGAGTGAAATTTTTGCGCTCGTTGGTGAGTCGGGCAGTGGTAAATCTTTAACTTCACTTGCCATTATGCGACTGCTCCCAGAAGCCTTGCAAGTGACCTCGGGGGACGTGAGACTCAATCAGTCCTCGCTGTTTAGTCTGCCTGAATATCAGATGCAAGCGATTAGGGGCAAGCAGGTTGCAATGATTTTTCAAGAGCCGATGACCTCTCTTAACCCGGTGATGAAAGTGGGGGAGCAGGTCGCCGAGGTTTTGAGGATTCACCTTGCCTTACGTGGCAAGAAAGCGCGGCAAAAAGTCGTCTCTCTTTTTGAAGAGGTAGGCATTCCAGAAGCGGATAGTCGCTATGATTGGTACCCCCATCAACTCTCAGGCGGGCAGAAGCAGCGTGTGATGATTGCGATGGCTCTGGCCTGTGAACCAGAGCTGTTAATTGCAGATGAGCCAACGACTGCGCTTGATGTAACGATTCAAGCACAGGTATTAAACCTACTTAAAAAAATCCGCGATGATAGAGGCCTGTCAATTCTGTTTATCACTCATGATATGGGGGTCGTCAATGAGATGGCTGACCGCGTTGCGGTGATGAAGAAAGGTAAAATTGTGGAGCTGGCAGATAAGTCGGTCTTTTTTACTCAACCTAAACACCCTTACACTCAGCAACTCTTAAAAGACGCCATTCCCAAACAGGATTTTAAAGCGATAAAAGAGACGCAAACCCTACTGCAACTGGATGATTTAAAAGTACACTTTCCAATTAAGAAGGGGCTTTTTCAAAGAACGGTTGGGTATGTTAAAGCGGTAGACGGGGTGAGTCTAACCATTAAGCGTGGACAGACCTTGGCACTGGTAGGCGAGTCGGGCAGTGGTAAAAGCACCATTGGGCAAGCCATATTAAAATTGGTAGACAGTACTTCAGGTTCAGTCATATTCACCGATTTTAATACATCAGATACTTCTGAGAGTACAGCACGCTTGGTGGCGTTAACCGGTCTGTCAGAAAGGCAGATGAAGCCTTTTAGAAAAAAGGTACAAGTAATTTTTCAGGACCCTTTTTCAGCCCTAAACCCACGTATGACAATCAGTGAAATTATTAGAGAGGGGATGAATAGCCTGCAGGTTGGTTCATCTGACCGAGCGGACCAAGATCAGCGTATTGAGACCCTGCTTGAGCAGGTTGGCTTACTGCCCGAGCATAAAACACGCTTTCCCCATGAGTTTTCAGGCGGGCAGAGACAGCGAATTGGGATTGCACGTGCATTGGCTGTCGAACCAGAATTAATTATCTGCGATGAACCCACCAGTGCGCTGGATGTGACGGTACGTGCTCAAGTTCTGGCGTTGTTAGAAGATCTACAACAAACCTACCAGCTCTCTTACCTATTTATTACCCATGATCTCTCAATTATTCCGGCTATCGCACACGAAGTTGCGGTGATGAAGGCGGGTAAAATCGTAGAGCAAGGGCCGGTAGAATCAGTTATGAAAGCCCCGCAGCATGAGTATACTCAAGCACTGCTGGCCTCAGCTCCTTCACTGATTACCCAAGTAATATTAAACAAGTAACCATAGAAGAAGCATCAAATTGGCACACTGTATTCAATGCAATAAGAGTATGTTTAATCATAGAATAGGACATTAATATAAAGTAACCAGGTCTGGTTACTTTATAAACATCGAGTTTTCAGCGCTAAAAAGTGCGTTATAACTGAGTAATCGAAAGATGAGATTCGTTCGATAGCATTGTGTTTAAAATACGTTGAGCCATCTGTGCCGCTGAAGGCAAATCAAGGGGGTTCTCTCCCGGAAACAAGCGACCTCTGGCCTCTGTTGCAAACGCTTCTAGTTTTGCGTTATAGACTTCAATATCTGTATTTTTCAACTCAGCCCCAAGGGTTGCCATCAGTTGCTCCAAACCCGCTTTGGCGACGCCATAAGCACCATAGTATGCAGGGTGGCTTGTAATACTCTCATCTAAAACTGCCAGTAATCGTCCGTGTTCAGAAGCTTTTAAGAGGGGAAGGGTATTTTGAATGAGGTGAAAGTTGGCATTCAAATTGGTGTGTACCACTTCATACCACTGCATGTAATCAAAGTGCTCTAACGGCGTAAAGGCGGGCAGAATAGCGGCATTTAAAATAACCCCATCCAGTTTGCCATAGGTTTCCGTTAGGGTCGTTTGTAGGTCATGGTAGTGATCAATGTTTGCGCCCAATAGGTCAAGGGGATAAAGTGCGACTTGATCGGTTTTTAATTCATCATAAAGTAGGTTGAGTGCTTTTAACTCTTTATCAAGCATAATCACTTGACGGCCTTGTTTAACAAGTTCAATGGTCAGTGCTCGGCCTAATCCTTGTGCCGCGCCCGTAACTAAATATGTTTGCATGGAATCTCTCTATGTTTAAAGGGGTTATTCGTGATCACGCATGGCTTAATTTGCCTGTGCTCTGTTTTAATCCGTATGAAGAGTGGACTATTTTGAGATACGTAGTGTTAAAAGTGTGCTTTAAAAAACTCGCTGATTTCATAGGGGGTTTCAAACTGGTAATCGGCAGGCCAAGGGCTGGGGCTATTATGCTGTTCATCATCTGGTAGATAGCCAAATAGCGCTGCGCCCGTTCGCATACCAGCATTGATGCCTGCTTCAATGTCTCGGGTATGATCACCCAAATAGAGGCAGCTTTCAGGCGGTACGCCACACTGCTCTGCTGCGAGCAATAATGGGGCTGGGTTGGGCTTTCTGACAGGAAGCGCATCGCCACTGATCACGCTCAAAGGCGAGCTTGGAAAGTGCATGTTTTCTAAGAGTTTATCCGTCAACCATCCCGGTTTATTGGTGACAATTCCCCAAGGAATATTGCGCTGTGCTAGATGAATTAAGCCCTCTTCTAATCCAGGGAAAATCCCAGTATGGCGATTAATGTTATCAAAATAGATGGCTAAAAAATGCGTTCTGCGTACTTCAATCTCTGTCTCGTTGGCTTCTGGAAAAGCAAGCTTAACCATTGCTAACCCGCCTTGGGAGACGACTTTTCGAATCTCTTTATAGCGCAAAGTTGGTTGCTCAAAATCTCGACAGGTCTGATTCAGCGCATAGGCAAAATCATAGGAGGTATCTAGCAGCGTACCATCAAGGTCAAATAAAACACACTGAATGTTATTCATTAACTACGTTCCTGTCTTGCAGATTAATTGGTGATTAAACATTTGGGGGAGAGGGGTTAAGGCACTATGCTTTCTGATAGGCCAATAGGTAGTTTACATCCACCTTATCGCTTAATCCGTATTTATGGAGGAGGGGGTTGAACTCAATCCCTGCACTGTCTCTTAAATACAGGCCTGCTTGACGCGCCATGGCATCCATCTCAGCAGGGGTTATAAATTTTTCATGTGTATGCGTACCCTTAGGGACAAGGTTTAATATCTGTTCGGCCGCAAAAATGGCTAAAAGATAAGATTTATAGTTACGGTTAAGCGTTGAGAAAAACACCCAGCCCCCAGGTTTAACGCAATCTGCGGCCGCCTTAATAATCGCTAGAGGATCCGGTACGTGCTCCAACATCTCCATGCAGGTCACGACATCATGTGCTTCAAAATGGGTCTGCGCGTAAGTTTCAGCCGCAACAAGCTGGTAATTCACTTTAACGCCGGAATCCAAACCGTGTAGTTTCGCAACGGTTAAGACCTCTTCAGCCAGATCGATTCCTGTAACCTCAGCACCTGCAACGGCTAACGATTCAGATAAAATTCCACCGCCACAGCCAATATCAACAATCGACTGATGCTCGATTGGCTGAAACCGCTTAATAAACTCAACACGGAAGGGGTTTATTTTATGTAGCGCGCCAAACTCACCCTCCGTATCCCACCACGTGCTTGAGAGTCGGTTAAAGTTATCCAGCTCTGATTGATCTGCATTTTGTGGACGCTGAAGCGGAGCGGCCGAAGGCAAGGTTGAATTTGAAGTCATTAATGAATCACTCATGTCGGTTGTTTTATGGGGGTTATCTATAAGGTGTCACCGCACTGTTAAGCCAACGCGTTTATTTCGTTATACTTTAACGCTTGGTGAAAAGGCTAAAAATAGCTCAAAATTATACCTATTTAGCGTGATTAAAGCAGGCTTAATTCATTTAACGCAAAATAAAGCCCGTCACGCGATTAAAAAGGGTTCTCGTTAGGGGGAAAGCTTTCTAATCAGGGTCGCTTTAAGGCTGTAATTTGGGTATAATGCGGGCTTTAATGTATTTAATAAAAAACTGGATGTCTAATGTCTGAATTTGCACGTGAAATTATTCCTATTGCTTTAGAAGATGAGATGGAGCAATCCTACCTAAGTTACGCAATGAGCGTAATTGTTGGTCGAGCGCTACCAGATGTAAGAGACGGGTTAAAGCCGGTTCATCGCCGAGTGTTATATGCGATGAATGTGTTGAGCAATGACTTTAACAAGCCTTACAAAAAATCGGCACGTATTGTCGGTGACGTAATCGGTAAATATCACCCACACGGGGATACTGCTGTTTATGACACCATCGTACGTATGGCACAACCTTTCTCACTACGTTATATGTTGGTGGATGGTCAAGGTAACTTCGGTTCTGTCGATGGAGATTCTCCTGCGGCAATGCGTTACACCGAAATCAGAATGTCAAAGATTGCCCATCACCTACTAGCAGATCTTGAGAAAGAGACGGTTAATTTTGCAGAGAACTATGATGGATCAGAGTCTGAGCCAGTTGTTTTACCGACCCGTGTTCCCAACTTATTAATAAACGGTTCTTCAGGAATCGCGGTGGGAATGGCGACCAATATTCCGCCTCATAACCTCACAGAAACAGTCAACGCCTGTCTTGCTTTAATTGATAATCCTGAGATTGATTTAGATGGCCTAATGGAGCATATTCCAGGGCCGGATTTCCCTACACACGGAATCATTAACGGTGCATCTGGTATTCGTGAAGCTTACGAAACAGGACGTGGCCGCGTTAAGATTAGAGCCAAAACGTCTATTGAGACGGATAAGTCAGGTAAATCAAAAGTTATCGTTGATGAGCTGCCGTACCAGGTTAACAAGGCACGCTTAATTGAGCGTATTGCGGAGCTGATTAAAGACAAAAAAATTGATGGTATTACTGCACTACGCGATGAGTCTGATAAAGACGGAATGCGTATTGTGATTGAACTTCGTCGCGGTGAAGTCCCTGAAGTCATGATTAATAACCTGTATAAACAGACTGCTATGCAGACTGTTTTTGGGGTCAATATGGTTGCTCTAATTGAAGGTCAGCCAAAACTGTTAAATCTAAAAGAAATTATCAGCGCCTTTGTGAAGCACCGTAGAGAAGTGGTGACACGCCGTACCATTTTCGAACTAC
>JAADDM010000096.1 GCA_013153955.1 Gammaproteobacteria bacterium
ATATCAGCCTCGCGGCCACCCTAGCCACCTCAGCCATTAGCGAAACACTCAACCAAGGTGCCCCTGGCATTCTCGCACACGGCCCCACCTTTATGGGCAATCCGCTGGCGTGTGCGGCAGCGGTTGCTAACATTGACCTACTCTTAGCATCTGATTGGCAAGCCAATGTACAGAATATTCAACAGCACTTGATTGACACCCTGACCCCCCTTAATTTACTCAGTGGCGTAGCCGAGGTTCGCGTGCTCGGCGCGATCGGCGTCATAGAGCTTGTCTCAGAGACGCTAGGCGCAGAGGTACAGGCTGCCGCCATTGCCAACGGCATATGGCTTCGCCCTTTTGGTAAGTTGGTCTATACCATGCCCGCTTATAACATAAGCCAAGCGCACCTCAATACCCTTACGCAAGGAATTTGTAAAGCAATTCACTCTGTCTTATAGATCCCGCGCCACCCGCCATCAATAAGATTAATATCCGTCTCAATATAATCCTCAAAGAGCCCTTAGAAACTTCATTAAAATAGGACACTCCTTCTGCTCAATGGAATGCCCTAGACATAATGACCGTTATACAACGCCTATTCAGCGCAAGCCTCATACTAACCGGCTCTGCTTGCTATGCCACAACCCCGGTTACAAATCTCAATACACAGCAACTACAGCAACAGATGAAAAACCACCCTGAAACATTACTTATTGATGTACGTACTCCACAAGAGATTAACAAACAGGGAACAATCGGGCTTTATCAAAATAAAAACATCCCTCGTGGCTGGCTTGAATTCAAAATTTCAGAGGCCGCCGCCACTAAAGACACGCCTATTATTGTTTACTGTGGGCAGAACTTAAGGAGCCCTTTGTCGGCTAAAACCCTCACAAAACTTGGCTATACCAATGTTAAAAACTACCAAGATGGATTTTTTAAGTGGCAGGCAGCCAACTTAGATGTCAATTACCAAGACCGTGCGAAAGACTCCCTGCTCTACAATCGTCCCGTTAAGGTTGTTGACCGTGTTTACTCAGCCATTGGCGCACCCGCCCCTGGCAACTACAGCAATACAGGACACAACAATAACCTTAGCTACATCATTGGGGATGACGCAGTGGTCGTCTTTAATGCGGGTGGCAGCTATCTACTCGCCGCAGCCCTTCATGAAGAGATAAAAGCACACACCAATCTACCCGTTAAATACGTGGTCTTTGAAAATGCTCAAGGGCATGCTGTGCTCGGTGCAAGCTATTGGAAAGCACAAGGCGCAACCCTCGTGGGGCATGCGCATACCACAGATATATTAAAGGCAAATGCACAGAGCATAGAAGCTCGTGCCAAACGCGTATTAAAGGATAAGTTCTTTAAAAGCAAAATCCTACTGCCCGATATTGAATTGACCGAGGGCCTTAAGCTTGATGTAAAAGGGGTTAATATTCAGCTACTGCATTTAGGCCCTTCACACAGCCCTGATGACATACAACTTTGGATGCCTGATACTCGTACACTTATCTCTGGGGATATCGCATTTAATGTCAGAATGCTGCCTATCTTGCATCATACCGATGTAAAGGGCTGGATTAACACATGGGATAAAGTCGAAGCCTTAAATCCGAGTATCATCGTACCAGGGCATGGTAACCCAACCGATTTAGCCACGATAACCCACTACACCAAGGACTACCTGGTCTTTCTTCGTACTGAAATATTAAAGGTTCTCGACAATGGCGGCGATTTAGTCGATGCACTTGCCATTGATCAAAGCGCCTTCAGTCATTTCAAAACCTATAATGAACTGCACAAACAGAATGTAGACCGACTCTATCAGGTCATGGAATTTGAAGAGTAACCCCACTCCTCTTTTACAGAACATCAGACACAAAAATGCCAGCAGATGCTGGCATTTTTGTATCTAAACCGAGTTTAAAACAACTAAAATCCTGATTAAACCTCAATGCAAATGCATTCAACAATTAACCAGGCCTGGTTGTTTAGGCTTCAACAATCTCATAAGAGTGTGTCATGTCAGCGGTCTTCTCTAAAATCTTAGAAACCGAGCAGTACTTCTCTGCAGATAGACTCACTGCACGAGAGACCTTTTTCTCATTCAAATCTGTCCCCGTCACTTTAAAGTGCAGGTTAATCTTGGTATAAATTGCAGGAATACTGTCTGCGCGCTCAGAGGTAATCGACATCTCACAATCTGTGACAGCCTGCTTACCCTTCTCAAGCATCATCATCACATCAATCCCCGAGCAACCGCCCAAGCCCATCAGCAACAACTCCATTGGACGAGACCCACGATCTTCACCGCCCACGCCTTCAGAAGCATCCATTAACACCTTATGCCCCGTTGAAGAAGTCGCTTCAAACGCTTTTTTACCCTGCCACTTTACTGAAATTGTCATGCTTTTTTCCTTATTTTAATGAAGAGCCAGCAATCGTTACTACTGGGATTCTTTCTCAATAATATTAAGCAGCCCAATTAAACTTTTGCCAACTGCAAATGCTAAGTTAACAGGCACTGCATTACCAATCTGCTTATATTGACTACTTGTTGAACCACAGAAAACCCAGTCATCTGGAAAGGTTTGAATCCTTGCATACTCTCTTACCGTTAACGGCCGAGTCTCTTCTGGATGGCAGCGCTCAGTCTGCTTTTGAGCGGGGGCGCAGGTGAGCGTTAAGCTTGGCTCTTCCCAAGACAATCTACGCGCAACCCCAGTTTTTCCGCCCCCTAAAAAGTAACTTTTCATCATATACTCCCTCTGCAGCTCATCTGGCAAATCGCGCCAATAGCCTCCGGCAGGGACTCTTTGAAGAATTTCTTTCTTTCTTGTAGGGTATTGCTGACCTATCGAATCAGGCACATCCGTTTCATAAAGAACTCCCTTCTTTAAGGCATCTTTAAGTGTTAGCACCCTCGTAAATGGACTCGGCCAATTAAAATGCTGTGCAAATGATTTCAGATCATTACGTATCGCAACTAAAATAATTCGCTCACGTTTTTGAGGTACCTTATAAAACATCGCTTTTAATACTGTTGGCTCTATCAAATAATAGCCCAACTCAGCAATCACCTTTTTAATTACCTCTAAAGTTCTTCCTTGGTCATGGGAGGCCAGACCTTTTACATTTTCAGCCATAAAAACTTTGGGCTGAGTCTCTTTTACGGCTCTTGCAAATTCAAAAAACATCGTTCCACGAGTATCCTCAAATCCTTGCTTATTGCCCGCATAAGAAAAGGCCTGACACGGAAACCCGCCAGATAAAAAATCGATTCCCCTGTAGGAGGTAAAATCAACCTCGCTAACCGACCCTTCTACAACATTCCACTGAGGTCGGTTATAACGTAATGTTTTACAGGCATCCTTGTCAATTTCATTAAACATCTCAGACTTAAAGCCCGCTTTTTCCAGCCCTAATGCCAACCCCCCGCCGCCTGCAAATAATTCGATTGACCTGTACTCCCGTAGCGGATTTAATGCAGACTGGACATCCCAGTTTGAATCTCCTAACCATTTCACGATATCGTAGCGCCCTAGGTCATCTAAATGATAAAGTGGCACGCCATCTTTACTCATTTTACTAATGGAAAGTTTGCCATTTTTTGCCCACTGGTTCAGGGTACGCTTGGAAATAGAAAGCATATCAGCCACAAGAGATGCCGCTAGGTATGGGGAACTAGACATTAAACTCATCAAACCCTTCATAGTGCGAAAATGCAAGCAAGTACAAGCTCTTTAACGGATTGTTAGACAGTAAATTAAGCTCCGTGATAACCGTATCTGAAGACTGAGTGATCACGCGCTGCGTTACAACATCTTCAAGTACGCTCGGCAGTGCTTCACAGAGTTTTTTGAAGGCCAATCCATCCCCCGTGACCAACTCATAAAACTTGTCCATTGAGACTCGTTTTATTCGCTTATTCTTTATGTTTTTGCCGTCCAAACTAATTTGCCAAGTCTTATCTTGACTGGCTTTGGCAATCACCTCAACCAATAAACAGACAGCTTCATCGTCTTCTAATAACTTACTCTGCATTTTCATATAGGTTTTTTGAGAAGAAGCTGAGTTCATTGTATTGTGTTTATTTTTCATCTCCACAAAGTAATGATTTTCCGCATGAATAACATCAAACCCTGTTTTAGGCACATTCCATCCTTCACCAATATATTTGAAAATATTCTGGTGAAAGTATCCTATCTGATTCGTGTTTGATTTATCAATCTGACGTAACACTTCATTTTTAACAATCTCCTCAATCTCCATAGAGTAGACAAGAGAGTCGAAAGTTAGCTTAATAGGATCTATTAAATTTTTATTAAATCCCTTAAGATCAATATCAAAGCGATACTGCTCAACAGTGTCCTTAACATGGTTAAAAAGATCCACATCAGAGATAAACCCTAAATTATAATGATTCACTGCACCCCCCATTACTTAAACAACTCAGCTAGTTTTTCACCTGGGCTGTCTGCGCGCATAAAGGTTTCACCGACAAGAAAACTGTTCACTGCGTGTTCACGCATTTTCTTCACATCGTCTGGCCCCATGATACCGCTCTCTGTAATCACGATTCGGTTATCGGGAATCATATCCAACATATCAATCGTCGTCTGTAGAGAGACATCAAATGAGTGTAAATCACGGTTATTAATCCCAATCATCGGCAACGGCAGTTGCAACGCACGCTCCAACTCATCTTTATTGTGCACTTCAATCAGTACATCCATATCCAATGTCATGGCTGTTTGTGTCAACTCCGACATCTGAGCATCGCCAATGGCAGCGGCAATTAACAAGATGCAGTCTGCGCCAATTGCTCGCGCTTCATAGACTTGATAATCATCTACAATAAAATCTTTGCGAATAATTGGTAAATCAACGGCTGCACGCACCTGCTTTAAATACTCATTACTGCCTTGGAAAAAGTCCTGATCCGTTAACACCGATAGACAGGCTGCGCCATGCTGCTCATAACTTTTCGCAATTTCAACCGGATCGAAAGGATCACGCAATACCCCTTTACTGGGTGAGGCCTTTTTAATTTCAGCAATCACCGCAGATTGCCCTGCATCTAATTTAGCTTGCATCGCATCCACAAAACTTTTTGTTTCGGGCGACACCAATGCAAGACGTTTCATCTCTCGCAATGGAATTTTATCGCAGCCGTCTTGAATCTCTTCCAGTTTACGAAGAATTATTTTCTTTAGAATGGTGGGTGTGCCGCTCATTGATTGCGTCCTTAAATTGAGATGGAGCATGCCTTTACGGCAGTCCGTTAAACGATAATGGTATTAAATAATGTCGGTTAAATAATCTTGCCTATTCAATCTGATTGACTGATTACTGGTGCAACCTCGGCGACTCGCCACAGAAAAAATAGCAACAGTCCTGCAATGACCAACAACATCAAAGGCAGATAGTCCTGCTGCCAAACCAAACTAATAGAGAGGCTAAAGCTGGCTAAAATAACCCAAGTCGCGCGCTTTTTAGTTGAGCGAAGCATGGTATGACTCTGCTCCCAGCGCTGTAAATCTTTGCCTATCCAGCGGTTATTGAGCAATGCCTGATGAAATCTTGGGGAACTTTTTGCAAAACAGCCCATTGCCAAAATCATAAAGGGCGTGGTGGGTAAAACAGGTAACAGCACGCCAATCAGGCCTAGCAGAAAAAATATACCGCCGAGTAATAGGTAGAAATAGCGTTTTAAAAAAGTACTCATGGGATGATTAAACTCAACATATCGTCCTCTTAAAGTAACCCCTCATAATCAAAATCCATAGAAGGTGCTTCTTACCAGCCCTTTCATAACAACCGTCTCTTAGCCATCATTTCTAGGCAGAGACGGTTAATCAATCATGCCTAAGCAGTGGCGGCTGAGTAGGATTGAGTCTTAGCAATAAACTCATTCAGTTTCTGTTGCGCCAGCCCTTCGGCAATCACTTTACACGCCAATACCACACCTGCGGCGTAGCTCTCCGCTAGGCCTGCAACATACAGCGAAGCCCCTGCGTTTAAGCAAACAATGTCTTTTGCTGCACAGGCTTCATTGGCAAACACGGCACGAATAATATTTAAACTCTCTTGCGCTGAGTTAACCGATAGATCCGCTAAACTAGGATGATCCATATCATGCTCGGAAGGATCAATCGTCCACTGAGTCACCTCCCCATCTTTTAACTCCGCCACAGTGGTACAACTTGCGATACTAATCTCATCTAAGCCATCATCAGCATGCACCACCATGACATGATTCGCCCCGAGTCGCTGCAATACTCTCGCAAACAACGTGGTCAGGCTTTTATCATAAACCCCAATGACTTGGAAAGGTGCACCTGCCGGGTTAGTCAAAGGCCCAAGCATATTAAAAAGGGTGCGTACTCCCATCTCCTTACGTGCGCCAATCACGTGGCGCATCGCACTGTGGTGTGCTTGCGCAAACATAAAGCCCACGCCTGTTTCATCAATACAGTCAGCGACCTGCTCTGGCGTTAAGCTTAAATCAACACCTGCCGCTTCTAATACATCGGCACTGCCAGAGCTACTTGAGATAGAGCGATTACCATGCTTGGCCACCGTGCCCCCTGCGGCAGCGACCACAAAGGCGCAGGCGGTCGAGATATTAAAGGTATTTGCACCATCCCCACCCGTTCCACAGGTATCCACTAACTTACTTTTATCCTCCAACCGCACAGGGGTCGCCAGACTTCGCATGACTTGAACAGCCGCAGTCACCTCTTCAAGCGTTTCACCTTTCATTCTTAATGCCGTTAGGATGGCGGCAATCTGAACAGGAGTGGCTTTGCCTGACATGAGCTTATGCATAACAGATTCCATCTGCTCAGACAGCAATTCACGACGATCTAATAAGTGCTCTAGTGCGGCTTTAAGTTCCATGACATCCCTTCTATAGGTTAATGTTTAAGTGCTGATTTAGCCGGAGCTAAATGATCGCTAAGTGGTGGTTCATCATCTCATTCTATGCTGATGTAGCAGACGCTATGCAAGCTTGCTCAAGGCTTATACGCAAGCACTTTGGTGATACTTTTACTCTGAAGCGTGCTGCTCTAAAAAGTTTTTAAGCATATCATGCCCCTGCTCCGTTAGAATCGACTCGGGATGAAATTGCACCCCTTCAATCGGCAAGGTTTTATGACGAACACCCATAATTTCATCTAAGTTACCCTGTTCATCCTGCGTCCATGCTGTGATTTCCAGACAGTCAGGTAGGGTTTTCTGATCCAATACCAAAGAGTGATAACGCGTGGTGGTCACGGGGTTTGGCAGATTGGTAAACATACCTTGGTTGTTATGATAAACAGGTGAAGTTTTCCCATGCATAACCTGTTTCGCCCGTACCACATCCGCCCCAAATGCTTGACCGATACTCTGGTGTCCTAAACAAACCCCCATCACCGGAATTTTGCCTGCAAAATGGGTGATGGCTTCAACTGAAACCCCTGCCTCTGTTGGCGTACAAGGCCCAGGGGAAATCACTAAATACTCTGGGTTTAAGGTTTCAATGGTCTCAATCGAAATCTGATCATTACGATACACATCAACATACTGCCCCAACTCGCCGAAATACTGCACGATGTTGTAGGTAAAAGAGTCGTAATTATCAATCATTAATAGCATAGTATGGTCTCGGCTTCTTTTGCGCTTAATCGGCTTATTTATGGTTTGCTTGTGGATTGGCGGTTTGCAGGCCATTGGTCACAAACTCGGCCGCTTTAAAAATAGCACGCCCTTTATTCATAGTTTCATCCCACTCTAACTGCGGTACAGAGTCGGCCACAATACCTGCCCCAGCTTGTACAAATAGGGTGTTATCTTTAATCACTGCGGTACGAATGGCAATGGCGGTATCCATATTACCATGCCAGCCTAAATACCCGACTGCACCGGCATAAATGCCGCGTTTTACAGGCTCTAACTCATCAATAATTTCCATTGCGCGCACTTTTGGCGCACCCGACACCGTACCAGCAGGAAAGGTAGCGCGCAGTACATCCATGGCACTCATGCCTGGCTTAATCACACCATTCACATTTGAAACGATGTGCATAACGTGTGAATATCGCTCAACAATCATCTTCTCGGTTAATTCAACCGAGCCAGTCTGAGCGATACGACCCACATCATTACGCCCTAAGTCGATGAGCATTAGATGCTCCGCCAACTCTTTTGGATCACTGAGTAAGTCTTTTTCAAGCTCAAGGTCTTTGGCCTCGGTTGCCCCCCGACGGCGCGTACCTGCAATGGGACGAACCGTGACCTGCTCATCTTCTAAACGCACCAGAATCTCAGGGGATGAGCCAACAATCTGCAGGTCATCCATGTCCATAAAGAACATATAAGGAGAGGGATTTAAATGGCGTAGCGCGCGATACAAGTCCATCGGTTCGTCTTCAAAGGGGACCGACATCTGCTGAGAAATCACAACCTGCATAGCATCGCCAGCGAGGATATACTCTTGAACTTTTTTAACCGCTTTTTTAAAGGCTTCTTCACCAAAGCTGGACTGGAAATCATCCTCTTGAATCTGTTTGGCACTTGGCTCATCTATCGGCATAGGCATCGGTTGAGCCAGTTTCTCAGACAGTTCATCTAACCTCGCCAAGGCAAGCGCTTCGCCATTAGGCTTGGTTAAATCGGCATGCACAATCACATGAACTTGACCACTGAGGTTGTCAAATACGACCAACTCTTCCGAAACCAGCAGTTCAATATCGGGCGCACCAATGTCATCTTGTTCAGGCGTGCTTTTTTGTAGGCGTTCCTCTACATAACGAATGGTGTCATAGCCGAAATAGCCGACCAGCCCCCCACTAAACACAGGCATCCCTGAAGGCGAATAGACTTTAAACTGCTTTTGATAAGCTTCAATCCACGCTAAAGGATCATCAGACACTTGGTGCTGAATGACTTGACCGTTGGTCACCTCTTTAATGTGATGACCGTTAATCAACAGGCGCGTTTGACAAGGTAGGCCAATAATGGAGTAACGTCCCCATTTCTCTCCGCCTTGAACCGATTCAAAAAGATAGGAGTAAGGGCCTTTGGCTAACTTATGGTACACACTTAACGGTGTATCGTAGTCAGACAGGACCGTACGCATAACGGGAATACGGTTATAGCCCTGCGCGGCTAAATTGGCAAAGTGTGCATTGCTCATTCTGTATCTGCCTTGCTTGATAATGGCTTGCGCGCTTTCCACTCTAAAAACTTAAAGAGGAGTGTGCGGCGAATGCCTGCGATAGAACACAATAACGGACGAAAAATCTCTAGTAATAATGCGATTATGAATTTCATTTTTAGTACAAATTTCTCATTTAACCCAGCTGAATCATCTAAATGAAAACAACCAGGCCTTTATGCCCCCCTTTCGGGGTATGGCTGTTTTCATTGGGCAAGTTCATCACCCAACTTTACCGAGCACAGTCGCCTGTACTCGGTCTATCCTGTGCTTATTTAGCCACTAGGTAGTTAGGCAGTTCCATGAATGAATCCATGACAACATCAGGATTGTAATCACGAATGTCTTCACCGTGGTTATAGCCGTATGTCATACAGAAGATATTAAACTCTGCGGCACGTGCAGCTTTTACATCAGAACGTGAATCGCCTAACATTAGGCAGTTCTTAGGGTTTGCACCCAGCTTGTCTGCGGCATGAAGTAACGGCATTGGATGCGGCTTCTTCTCTGCACAAGTATCACCCGACACAATGATTTCCATTAGGTCGTGTAGCTTTTTATTTTTTAGAAGCGGAATCGTAAATGCTTCTGCTTTGTTCGTAACACATGCAACACGGTAGCCATTCTCTTTCATCCAAGCGATGCCTTCAAACACGCCGTCATAGACTGCTGAACGCTGAGAGTTGTTGTGCTTGTATAACTCTAAAAAGATTGGGTATGCACGATCCATTAAGTCTTGGTCAGGCATGCCTTCAACCGCATTCACCAACGCACGTTCAGTTAGGCGTTGAACACCGTTACCGACCCAGTTACGTACCGCATCAATACCGCGAACAGGCATATCTAACTGCTTCATCATCTCATCAACACAGTAGGCCAAATCAGGCACACTGTCGATTAAGGTACCATCTAAATCAATTAGGATAAGCTCAGGTTTAATTTTTTCAAAACTCATAATATTCTCTTTTATTTGGGTGGCTCAATCGGTTCAAAACAGAACCTCTGTTATCGAGCCACGATTGCCAAACACACTTGTCATAGCGGGCTTAACAAAGGGATTTGGAGCAGTATTTTAAACGGCATTGTAAGCCGCCTTAAACAACAAAACGCCAGCATCCCATTAGAAGCCAGCGTTTTGTCAGTTATCTACAGTGCCAAGGGCGCTAAAACTTACGCTTTAGCAAGCTCGTCACGCATCTGCTGAATAACTGTGTCATAACGGTGTGCATCAGACGCATTCGCCTTACCGAAAATACCTGAACCTGAAACGAAGGTATCGCACCCTGCTGCTGCAACTTCACGAATGTTCTCAACCTTAACACCGCCGTCAATTTCTAAACGGATATCACGTCCAGACGCGTCAATTAACTTACGCGCCATTTTTAGCTTCTCTAGTGCTTGAGGGATAAATGACTGCCCACCAAATCCTGGATTAACTGACATGATTAAGATCATATCAATCTTATCCATTACGTGCTCTAGGTAATCTAGTGACGTTGCTGGGTTAAATACAAGCCCTGCTTTAAGCCCTGCATTTTTGATAAGACCTAGGTCTCCATCAATGTGCTCAGATGCTTCTGGGTGGAATGTAATGATATCAGCACCCGCAGAAGCGAAATCACCAATCACACGACTAACAGGCTTAACCATTAGGTGAACGTCAATAGGCGCTGCAACCCCTTCAGCGACCATAAAGTTCTTTAAAGACTCACACACCAAAGGCCCGATGGTTAAGTTAGGTACGTAGTGGTTATCCATTACGTCAAAGTGAACAACATCTGCACCCGCTGCAATTACGTCTTTAACGTCTGTTCCTAACTGCGCAAAATCAGCAGATAAGATTGAAGGAGCGATCCAATTTTCTTTCTTAGCCATGTGTAAACACCTTATATCAATTAATCGTTTAAAAAAATAATTCGAGCATTTTACCAGTATCCTATAAAATGGGCAAAGAAATGGTCAAAAAAGCGCAGATTGCCCTTGTTGTTATATGGGTTTTAGGCGAAACTATTTTCTAAATACAGGCGTGTGTTAAAGCGCGTCTTTGAGTGCGAAATGTTTATTTAAGCGAGGCTAAATAAGATGAATACAGTAGAACAGCCAGACGAGCGGCGCAGTTCAAGAGAGCTTGAAGAGTTTAACCCAGCCTCTCGACG